>RFJA01000159.1 GCA_003695065.1 Alphaproteobacteria bacterium | reverse complement strand
GAAGCGACGAAGTCACCGAGAATCCAGCCGGTCATCAGCCACACCGAGGCCAGCCCCGCAGCGTAGGTGTAGCCGATGACACCGATGAACATGTAGCCGCTGTTGTTGGTGGCAATGGCCGACAGACCGACGAGCGCAGGCGATACCTGACGACTGGCAAGATAATAGTCCCGCCGTGTCCCCCGCGCCTTCACGGCCGAGGCAATCCCCACGGCCAGGAACAGCGCCAGGAAAAACAGAAAACTCGCCAGGATCACACCCACCCCTTCTCACTGGATTACAAACGCAGCCCGGCGGAAGCGGTCCTCCCGCCAGGCCATTTCACCGTCCTGTCAGGCCGCCAGGGACCGGGCGTCGATGGGCGCAATGGATTGACGCGCGGCAATGAACTCCGGGCGTGGCGGCATCCCGCTGAAGGGTCTGACCACGCGGTTCTTCAGACTGTTGAAGACGAAAAACACATTGCTGCGCGGGAACGGCGTGATGTTGCTGTTGGATCCATGCATCACATTGCAGTCGAACAGCAAGAGCGAACCCGGGGGGCCCTTCGGCACATCGATGCCGCCATCATTGATCAGCGTCATCAGGCTGTCGTCGTCGGGAATGCCGTATTCCTGTTTTATGAGCGATGACTTGTAATGGTCCCTCGGAGTCCTGCCCACACAGCTCACAAACCGCTTGTGGGAACCCGGAACAATCATCAGGGGCCCATTGGTCTCAAGATTTTCCGATAGCGTGATCGACATGCTCAGCGCGCGCATGCGCGGCATGCCGTCTTCCACATGCCAGGTTTCAAAATCCGAATGCCAGTAGAACTCCCGGCCGCGAAAGCCGGGTTTGTAGTTGACCCTGGACTGGTGAATATAAACCTGGTCATCAAGCAGATATTCGGCGATCGCCACCAGCCGCGGATCGCGACACAGTTGCCCGAACACCGGGCTGATATCATGAACCCGAAAAATCGAGCGAATATCGCCGCTCCCCCGTTCCGTGATGGTCCAGGGCTTGTCCGCCAGGGACCGATCGCGCCTGAGCGCCTGCATTTCGGCGCTGTAGGCGGCGATATCCTTGCTTGAAAAGAATTCCGGAATAAACAGATAGCCGTTGCGTTCGTAGAAGGCCGTATCCTCGGCGCTCAACGGCGCGTTGGAGCCGGGCTTGCCGTAGACCACAGGATCAACTCGATCCAGAATCCGGGGCGTTCCACCAAGCCGTGACGGATAAAGATCTTCCACTCGTTCCGACATCGTTCCTCCTCGCTGCTTGATCCCGTTCTACAACGCGGTCTCCTCTTCCAGAGGATAGGCGCCGGTCTCGTCATGCACCTCCTTGCCAGTCAGAGGCGGGTTGAAGACACAGGCCAGCTTCATTGCGGTGTCGGCCCGAAGAATGTGACGGTCGTGCTTGTCGAGGATATAAATGGTGCCGGGCCTGATCTGGTGAGTCTCGCCCGTGGCAAGATCAGTGATGCGTCCCTCCCCTTCCATGCAGTAGACGGACTCGAGATGGTTGGCGTAGCACATCTCCTGCTCGCATCCTTCGTAAAAGGTGGTGATATGGAAGGAAAAACCCATATTGTCCTCCTTCAACAAAAGACGGGTGCTCTCCCAGTTCCTTGACACCACACGGCGCGGCGACTGTTCTGCTTCTGCCAGCGTCCTGACAATCATTGCTGTACCCACTCCCGTTAACTGATCCATCACGCGGCAGCACTGTCTGCACCGCCATCCATCGACGCCATCACCTTTGCCGTCGCTTGTTCCAGAATGTCGAGGCCCTGAAGCAGGTCCTGTTCGGAAATCACAAGCGGCGCCAAACACTTGACCACCTCGTCTTCCGGCCCACTGGTTTCGATGACGAGCCCCATCTCGAAGGCTTCGCGGGTGACCGCCCCGGCCATCTCGCCGGTGGCAAAGGTCAGACCACACATCATGCCGCGCCCCTTGGAACGAACAAGGCTGTCGTCATAGCGGGCCGCAATCTCGTCAAGCCGCTTCATCAGCAGCGCGCCTTTCTGCTGCACCTCCCTGGCAAAGCTGTCATCGGACCAGAAATGCCTCAGGGCTGTCGTCGCCGTGACGAAAGCATGGTTGTTGCCACGGAAGGTGCCATTGTGCTCGCCCGGCTTCCACTGGTCGTACTCGGGCTTGATCATGGTCACAGCGAACGGCAGGCCGTAGCCGCTCAGCGATTTGGACATGGTAATGATATCCGGCGAGACCCCGGCGCCATCAAAGCTGAAGAACGTGCCCGTGCGCCCGCAACCGGCCTGGATATCGTCGACAATCAACAACATGTGGTGCTTGCGGCAGACCCGTTCCAGCTTGCGCAGCCAATCAAAACTGGCCACGTTGAGGCCACCTTCGCCCTGCACCGTCTCGACAATGGCTGCAGCAGGGTGGTCGATCCCGCTCGACGGGTCGGACAGCATCCGGTCCAGATATTCGGTGGTGTCCACGTCGGCGCCGAGATAGCCGTCAAAGGGCATATGAGTGGCCCCCACCAGCGGCACACCGGACGCGTCCCGGTGGTGCGAATTGCCGGTCGCCGCCATGGCTCCAACGGTGACGCCGTGAAACCCATTGGTGAAGGCGATGATGTTATGCCGTCCCTTGACCTTGCGCGCGATCTTGAGCGCAGCTTCCACGGCATTGCTGCCCGTGGGTCCGGTGAACTGCACCACATAGTTCATGTCGCGCGGCTTGAAAATCACCTCGTTGAGCGCGTCCAGGAAACGTTCCTTGGCAGTGGTATGGAGATCGAGACTGTGGGTTACCCCGCCGTACTCGATATATTCGATCAGCTTCTCTTTCAGGATTGGGTTGTTATGGCCATAGTTCAGGCTGCCGGCACCGGCCAGAAAGTCGAGATAGCGCGCCCCGTCCTGATCATAGAGATAGGCGCCTTCGGCGCGGTCGAATATGACCGGATAGTTCCGCGCATAGGACCGAACCTCGGATTCAAGCTCGTCAAAGACGGCGGTGTCGACCTCATCATTCGATTGTACCGACCGCGTGGAAATGGCGGGTTTTTTGGGATCGTTTTCTGTTTCCTTCATCATGATGCTGTCCTTGGTTCGCTCCTTTCGCTTTCGTTGGCTACTCTCGTCGATTGGTGCGCCGCCGCCACATCAAAAGGGCCAATTCGCAACAGATGCTCCGAGGCGTGCCGGCCGTCGAAATGGGCCTCGCGGTCGAACATCACCCGGGTGGTGGTCGGCGCGTCGAGCGTCCTGGCCAGACCTTCGAACATGGCCCAGGAAGCCCGGTTGTCGCTGGTGATCGTGGTGTCGAGAAAACGGACGTTGCGACAGACGGGCCGTTCAAGAATGTGGCGGATCAACCGTTTGGCGAGACCCTGGCCTCGCCCCGCTGCGGCCACAGCCACCTGCCAGATGAACAGGGTGTCCGGCTGGCCGGGGGGAATATATCCGGAAACGAACCCGTCGATCCCGCCTCGATGCTCTGCCAGTGCGCAAGTTTGCGCAAAATGGGAGCATTGCAGCAAATTGCAGTATAATGAATTTTCGTCCAGAGGCGGGCAGGCAGAAATTAACCGGCTGACAGAAATGCCATCCTCAGGTTTCGGAGGTCTAAGTTCATAATTTCGTCGTGGTTTATGATCTTTCTCATCAAGCATATTCCATGCCGAGTTGTTTCCTTTATCCCTCAGGTTGCGCTTAACATTTAGTGTCGTTATTTGAGAGTCAACCGTTTCTGTCCGATTTTTTTACAAAACACGATCATGTTATTTAAACAAAGGGTTCTCTCATCATGCGTCGGATCGCGGTTTTTTGCAGGATGCAAGGCATCTGCCCGCGCTTGCATTGCTGTCGGGACTGGGCGATGCTGGAGGCGGGTGCTGGCAGACCTTCGAGGGGCCAAATGTGAGCAACCGGAGCCTGTAACGTGTCGATTAGAAGCTGCCTTTTCGCTGTTTTTGCGATCCTCCTCGCGCCGGGAGTGGCCCGCGCCGATGTGTTTGATCCCATTGAGAACGTCTACGAACTGATTGCCCAGGGATTCGAAGACGCCTGGCCAACCGATTTCGTATCCGAGGGTCTGCGGGCGGATGTGGGGGTGGGCGTCGCGGTCCTCCCTGACTACCACGGATCCGACAGCTACCAGGCCTTTGCCATACCGCTTGTGCGGATTACCTACGAAGATTTCGCCGCCCTGCGGAACACCAAGCTGTCAGTCAATCTGTTGCGTTATGGAGAGTTGAAAGCAGGGGTGCTGGCCAAGTATCTGTTCGGACGAAACGAAAGTCGGAACCCCGCACTCGCCAGTCTGGAAAACATTGGCGATACCGTGGAGTTGGGCGGCTTCGTCCGCTATGATTTCAAGCACATGATTGTCAAGCTGGAGGCCCGGGAGGGCGTGAGCCAGGGTCAGGGCCTGACGGTGAGGCTTAACCTTGCCCACGGCCTTTACCGGACAGAGAAACTTCGTATTGGCGCATCGGCCACGGCCATCTGGGGTTCGGGGGAGAAACTGGACACCAACTTCGGCGTGACACCGGAGGAAGCCGCCGCCTCGCCCGTCGGTTTGCGTCCCTTCAACCCGGACGGCGGCATATACGAAATCAATGCCTTTCTCGGCGGCGAGTACAGCTTGACCACTCACTGGCGAGTCGCTGCGGCACTGGGTTATGCGCGCCTCCTGGCTGATGCTGCCGACAGTCCGCTGGTGGCCGACTTCGGATCACCCAACCAGCTCACCGCCGGCATGGGACTGTTTTACCGGTTCTGACCGGTAATGTCCGCGTAAAGCGTGACCAACTCCGATGGCTGGCCATCCGGCGATATCATGGCAAGCGCCAGCCCTAGAGGGTCGGGGTGGTCAGCCAGCCACGACCTGAGGCACGCGACAACCGCGCCATGGTCGAACGCAAGATCGGGCAGCGCGTCAAGCGTGAACCACCGGACCTCGCCGGCATCACTGCCAGCCTCAAGGGCAACATCGGCCAGCCGTACGATTCCCACATGCACCAGGGTGATCACCCGTTCCCGCGGATCCCGGTCGGGCTGGTCGAACACCCCAAGCGGCACAAGCGAGACGTCCACGATACCGGTCTCCTCCCGCAATTCCCGCGCCGCGCAGTGAGCCAGCGTTTCGTCGATATTCATGAAACCTCCGGGCAATGCCCAGTGCCCCGCGAAGGGTGGCTGGGCACGCCGAACCAGCAACAGGGCAAGCCGCCCTTCTGCCGCACTCAAAAGCGCCACATCGGCGGTCATTGCCGGATGGGGATAATCATAGCTGTAGGTCAATGGTTCATCACCCCTGGATCCACGGGCCGACCGATATCCGGCACCGCCCTGTTGCGCATCCATCCGGTCCGCACCGCATGGAGAGTACGAGCCGCCACCTGACTAATCGACACAAAAATTTCCAAAAAAAGCACTTGAATTGACACATGAAATTTCATATCCAGAACCAGTCTGCGGTATTAAGGTGTGAAATGCTGGTGAATTTCGGGCATTTCGATATAATCAACCGCACCAGCGCACCATAACCGGCCTCGATAAATATAAGAAGAACCCGCAGAAAAATTGCAGGATTTAACCTGTAAAACTGACAAGGCCCTGGGAAGACCACACTTTTCTTCAAACGTGATGGGAGGAACCATGCGACAGACCTCATTTGACGCCACCCGTGTCTCGATTTTCGCCCTGGCCACCAGCCTCGGCGTAACCTTCGCTGCCCCGTCGGCGATGGCCCAACAGGAAGAGCCCCGCTCTTTCGGGATCGAGGAAATCGTCATTACCGCGCAAAAGCGCGCGGAAAGCCTGCAGGATGTGCCGATTGCGGTGACGGCCATCAGCGGCGGCGAACTCGAAGAACTGGATGTTGCCAGCCTCCAGGATATTGGCAACCGCACCCCTGGCATGGTGTTCGCCGCTTTCAGCGTCGGCCAGCCGGAAATTGCCATTCGTGGGATCGGCACCAAGGAGGACGGTGCGTCAGCCAGTGACTCCACCGTTGTGTCCATCGACGGTGTTTACATCGCCGCCCGGACCGCCCAGGTGTTTGACATTTTTGATCTGGAGCGGGTGGAAATCCTGCGCGGACCGCAGGGCACCCTTTATGGGAAGAACGCCATCGGCGGCTCGATCAACTTTGTGACCACCACGCCCACCGAGGAAACCCGGGTTCGCCTTCGCCAGACCGTGGGCAATTACGACCGCTTTGACACGGCTGGACTGATCAGCGGCGAAATTGCCGAAAACCTCTACGGCAAGTTCTCGTTCAGCCGGCGCAAACACGACGGGTTTCTCCGCAATATCCTGCCGTCCTGGACCGACCCGGTGACCGGCCAGGAAATCGACAATCCGGAGTTCGGCAAGCGGCAGGGGGAGATGAACACCTTCGCCTGGCGGGCTGCGCTGCGCTGGCTGCCCTCGGAGCGCCTTGAAGTGATTCTAGGTGCGGACGGCGCGGATGACAGCATGGGCGCCTCGAACCGGGAACCGGTGGGCGGTGCCGGGCCGCTTCATGACTGCGGTTGCGCGTCCGACCCCATTGCTGTGAACGAAGCGCTTGGTGGCGCCGGTGATCCTTGGACCACGCTCGCCGAAACCGAAGGCTTCACCGAGCGCGACGTCTACGGCATTTCGCTCACGGTCAACTACGACCTGGACTGGGCGACCTTCACCTCCATCAGCGCCTATCGGGAAAGCGATTTCGACTGGCTGGAAGATTCCGAAGGCCTGCCTCCCGGAGCCAATTTCGCCGATCTGACCGGCGCATCCGGAAACCCGGGCATTCCGCTGACCGCACCGGCTTCGACTGGTTTCGCTTTTGACGTGTCGGACGCCGCGGTTGAAAAAGCCGAACAGTGGGTTCAGGAATTCCGCCTGACCTCGCCGGATGGTGAGCGATTGAAATGGGTGGCCGGCCTGTTTTACAGCAATGAGGATATCGACCGGACCGAGACCTTCTTCTTCCCGACGCTCGGAGGACCTGGGGTTGAGCCAAGCCTCAGTGCATCCATTCAGTCCAACAAGACGGATGCCGTCGCGGCCTATGGTCAGGCCACATACGACCTGACGGAGACCGTATCGGCCACCGCAGGACTGCGCTACTCCTACGAGAAGAAGAAAATGTCGGCGGCGGCCGATATCGTCTCGGGCCTGCCGCTGTTGCTGCAAGGTTTCGCGCCGGTGTCCGCGGATGAAAGCTGGAACAACGTCTCCTGGCGAGCCTCCATCGACTGGCGGGCGACCGACGACATCCTCGCCTACGCCAGCGTCTCCACCGGCTTCAAGTCCGGCGGCTTCACCGGATCGGCGTCGACCGCAGCGCGGGCAACCACGCCTTTCGATCCCGAAAAGGCCACCAACTTTGAAGTCGGCATCAAGTCCGACCTGTTCGACCGCAGGGCGCGCCTGAACGTCACCGGGTTCTTCACCGACTACAAGGACCTTCAGGTCACCCGCTTCTTCCAGCCTGTGGGGTCGGGATTCGGTGAATTTATCACCGAAAACGCAGGTAAGGCCGAGATCTATGGCCTTGAAGTCGAGTTTCTGGCGCGGCCGGTTGAAGGCCTCGACATCGGTGGTAGCTACGCCTACCTGGACGCCGAGTTTAAGGAGTTCACCGGCACGCCGTCAGTGACCGACCCCAACGCCACCTTCGATGGCAACAAGCTGCGGCAGGCGCCGAAACACATGTTCAACGCCTACACGCGTTATCAGTGGTCGCTGGGCAACGAAGGGGACATCTACGCCCGGGTCGACTACCGCTACCAGAGCAAGAGCTTCTACGATCCGGATGAGAACCCCCTCGCAACCATCCCGGCCTATGACATCTGGGATGCGCGCGTCGGATACATCTCTCCGGATCAGCGTTGGGAAGTGGCGGCCTGGATCAAGAACATAGGAGAGGAGAAATACCGGACCCATGTGTTCACCCAGCGCGGCGGCCGAATCGCCTTTGCGACCCACGGCGACCCGCGGACGTATGGCCTGACCCTGACCTATAATTACTAGATCGTCTTAGGTCTACTTTGAATCGGATAGGTCAGGGTCAGGCCATACGTCCGCGGGTCGCCGTGGGTCGCAAAGGCGAT
>RFJA01000158.1 GCA_003695065.1 Alphaproteobacteria bacterium | reverse complement strand
GGCGCCGGCCGCGGCGGCTTTGTGTGTCTGTCGGTCAAAGGATAGGTTGCGATAATTGCGGGCCCGGTCCCCGGCCTTGGTGGCGGGGTCCGCAATCGGTTGACGGGGTCGGTCATCTGTGATGGGGTTGAACCAAATTTGAATTTTGTTGGAGGATCGGGTCATGGCCCAGCGCACCGGTGGCGAGGCGATCGTTCAGGCCCTGACGGCCCATGGCGTCGATACGGTTTTTGGCATTCCCGGATACCAGACCTATTACCTGATCGACGCTCTGGCCCGGGCAACGCCTGAAATACGCCTGATGACAACCCGTCACGAGCAGGGAGCCGGCTATATGGCGTTTGGCTACGCGCGGGCCACAGGGCGGCTCGGCGTTTGCTCGGTCGTGCCCGGACCGGGGGTCCTCAATGCGGCAAGCGCCATCATCACCGCCCAATCCACCGCGACCCCCATGTTGTGTCTGGTTGGAGAAATCCCCTCGTTCGCCATCGGCAAGGGGATCGGGCTGTTGCACGAACTGCCTGACCAGCTTGGGACGTTGAAGACCCTGTGCAAGCACGCGGTGCGCGTGGACCGTCCAGCCGACGCGCCCGACCAAGTGGCCGAAGCGATCCGGATCGCCCAAAGCGGCCGACCCGGCGCGGTGGTGGTGGAAATGGCCATGGACGTGATGGCGCGACGCGACGAGGTGGCGGACGATGCCGGCCAGCCACAAGCCATTGATCCGGGGCCGCTTCCTGACAAGGCGGGCATCGCGGCGGCCGTCCGCCTTCTCGATGCGGCGCGCAATCCCGTTATCATGGCAGGGACCGGGGCAGTGCCCGCAGCGGCTGAAGTGGAGGCACTGGCGACCCGCCTGCAGGCCCCGGTGGTGACCCTGCACAATGCCCGCGGGGTGGTCAGCGACCGCTCGCCGCTGGGGTTCACCACACCGCAGGGTTATGCCTATTGGAAGCAGGCCGATCTGGTCCTGGGTATCGGCTCCCGGCTCGAGTTCCCGTTCATCCACTGGGGGGAGTGGGAGGACAAGAAACTGATCCGGATCGACATCGAGCGGGCCGAAATCAACCGGTTCGGGCCGCCAACCGTCGGCCTTGAGGGGGATGCCCGGCAGGTCGTCGCGGCGCTGCTGGAGGCGACCCGCGATCTGCCGGAGCGTGCCGACCGCTCTGGCGAATTCGACGCTCTCAAAGCCGCGGTGAACGCGCGGTGTGAAGAAGTGCAGCCCCAGATGGACTATCTCAAGGTCATCCGGTCCGCGCTTCCGGATGACGGCTTCTTTGTCGATGAAGTGACCCAGGTTGGCTACGTCTCCTGGTACGGATTTCCGGTTTATCGGCCGCGCCGCTTCGTCTCGTCCGGCTATCAGGGCAACCTCGGCTATGGCTATGCAACGGCGCTTGGTGTCAAGGCCGCCAACCCGGACACGCCGGTGGTCTCGATCGCTGGCGATGGCGGTTTTCTGTTTACCGGCATGGAACTGGCGACCGCGGTCAAGTACGGGCTCGGCGTGGTTGCCATTGTGTTTCGCAATGACGCCTATGGCAACGTGGCGCGCGACCAGAACCAGATGTTCGAGGGGCGGGTCCACGGCACGGCCCTGACCAATCCCGATTTTGTGGCGCTTGCGCAAAGCTTCGGGGCGCGCGGCGAACGGGCCGACAGCCCGGCTGCCCTGGCGCGCGTGCTCGACGCGGTGCTGGCCGAAAACCGGCCCGCGTTGATCGAGGTTCCACTGCCCGAGGCCGCAGACCCCTGGCCGCCGCTGTTTCCCAAAGGGCTGGGCGGCGCTGTGAAGCATCTGATCTCCGCCTGACCTGACCGACAAGGGGACAGTGTCCCTGTGACGGACCGGCGCCCGGCGGGTGTCGCGTTGCGGCCGTGCTATACTGCTGTCGTGGTGCGAATCGGGCTCTGTCAGACAGATTACTTATAACATTTATTTCAAATTATCGGGCTTATATGTATCGCAATTGGGTCGCCTATATCTTCATTTTATCGTGTAATCATAGAAGGTTAATATTTTTCAAAGCGATATTACGATACAAACTATTGACAATAAAATCGAAATATGTATCGTATTGTTTTCAAGGGGCGGTGATGTCCGCCCGTTATGATTTTCCTATCTCGCAACGCCAGCGCCAGAGGAGGTTCTCATGGGCAACCACGACAAGATCGCTGATACTATGGAGTTTCCGCCTGCCACCGAGCAGCCGAACGTCTTCCCGTTGAGTTGGCATTCGCACACCCGGAAGATGGAGGAGATCTGGACCGCGGCTCAGAACGAGGTCTGGGATCCCGCCAAGTTGTCCTGGGATACGTTCGATCCATCCCAGTATAGCTGGGAGGAGCGTGAAGCCATTGCATACTGGTGGACGCTGTTGTCGGTGTTTGATGCCTCTGCACCGCCTGTGTTCGCCGAGGCGCTAATCAAGACCTATGAAGTTCACGAGGAAGACCCTGTGCGCCGCTGCTTTTTCTCGGTGACTCGGGACGAACAGAACCACGAACAGCTTTGCGGGATGGCCATTACCAGGCTTCTGGAGCATCCCGACCCGCTGACCTATGAGCCCAAGACCGAACTGGGCAAGAAATTGCAACGCAACGCCAAATGGCTTTATTACAACGGTGGGCGGTACTGGAACGGATACAAGCAGGCGGTGCCGAAATATGACCTGGCGGTGCTGTTCAGCTCGTTCCTGATGGGCGAGATAGCGGCGGCCACGATCTTCCACCAAATGGCTGCGAACAGCTCCGAAACCGTGTTTCAGGAAGCGTTCTCGAACGTGGGGCGCGACGAAGGCCGTCATATGGCCATCTGCATGACCCTGATGCAGCGCGACTACCCCAAGCTGAAGACCGACGAGAAGTCGATCATCACCAAGCAGATTCGGGCCGGTTATCTGTTCCTGTCAGCGGTTCTGTTCGAGCCGCCGGCCGATTTCTGGGATCTGCCGTCCGATTTCATCGAGGTTCAGCGTGAGGCCGAAGCGGTGGCTCGCGAGGCCGGGTTCGGCATTCCGGATTATGAAACCAAGAAGCAGAACTGGAAGAATGCCATGCTCAACCTGAAGGGTGTGCTCGACAAATACGACATCCCCTTCCCCGCGATTCCCGAGGTTGGCATCACCGGTGAGGAAGTTCGCGACGTCGACATGGAAGATATCATCCCGGTCTTCTAGACTGGTCTTGACGGCGGGAGCGTGCGGCAACAGCCGCGATGCTCCCGCTCTTCGTTTCGCGACAGGTCGCAAGCTCTGGGAGGCGCAAGATGAGCATGATTCGGCTTTATCCCTCTGGCCGCGAGGTTGAATGCAAGGACGGCGAGACCGTTCTCGAGGCTCTGGAGAACGCGGGCTACGCCCTGCCCTCGAACTGCCGGGCCGGGGCCTGCGGTGAATGCAAGGTCAAGGTGCGCGCCGGCAACTACGACCAGGGTTTCATCCTGAACATGGCGCTTTCCGACCAGGAGCGCGCGGCGGGCTATGGTCTGATGTGCATGGCCAAGCCGCTCGACGATGTGATTGAAATCGAGTGGGGGACCGACGACGCTCAGCCCAAGCTGTTTCCGCCCCGTGAAAACGTCCCCTTCGTGGTTGTCGACAAGATCCACCGCACGCCCGACATCGTGGAGGTTCACCTTCGTCCCCTGGGCAAGCCGCTGCGGTTCTGGCCGGGCCAGTTCGTCACCATCGGCGCGCCGCAGGACGGGGCGCCCTGGCGCTCCTATTCCATTGCCAATGCCCCTCGGCGTGATGGCGAGATCGTGCTGCAGGTCACACGGGTTGAAGGCGGTGCCACAAGCCGCTGGATCCACGACCGCCTTCAGGTGGGCGACAGGGTGCGTCTCAACGGGCCCTACGGTGCCTTCATCGGGGATCCAAGCGCCGATACGCCGGTTTTGTGCCTGGCGTCCGGGTCGGGGCTCGCTCCGATTCTGAGCCTCGCCGAAGCGGCCTTGTCGCGGGGCTTTAACCAACCGGTGACCATCATCTATTCGGGGCGCACCAAAGAGGATGTCTATTGCCGTGGTCTGATGGCCTATTGGGAGGCCAAATACCGGAAATTCAGATTTATCGAGACGACAACCCGGGAAACCGGTGACGGCTATCACAAGCGCATTCCCGAGCTGCTGCCGGAGCTGTTTCCTGATCTCAGCACCTACAGCGTTTACGCTGCGGGCAATCCCGACTTCGTCGAAGCCTGCGTTGCCAAGGCGAAGGAGCTGGGCGCCCCGGCGGAGCGAATCCATACAGAAGGCTACTACGAGCAATTCATGCCGGAAGCTCCGCCACCCAGCCGCCTGATGGCGACCGCGGGCTAGCGCCCGGCCTTTCGATTGCCTCGGGATGCACACGTATCCGCGATCCGGCTTGTCACCACACTGACCTTCACGAATCGATAGCCTGGCGCGTTCTTCTGATCATGCAGATCAGGAGAATCCGCCGATGTTGGTCAGGCTTGTCGAGAGCGAATCCGATTCCGATGGTAATGGGGTCATCGTTCGAACCCTTGTCTATAAGGTGGAACGATGTGGGGACTCTCTTGGCCACCGAGCCCGTAAAGTTAAAAAGGCGCGTGACCATGTCAGGCGGTGCTGTGGCCCGAAAAAGGATCGCGAATTTGCGAGTCACATACCCTATTTTCTGACCGAAGAGCTGCCCTACGCGGCCGAGGCTTTTGTCCAGCATTCCCGTTTGTCGCAAACCGATCTGGAGGCGCGGCACCGGATCATCGAAGATACCGTACAGGCTATCCTCGGGCCCTGCGCGGATGACACCGAAATCGTCAGGGGCATTGCCCTCGATCAACGGATGATCCAGCATTTCAAGACAATCGAGTTCTTGTTTCCCGCGGTCTGCCTTGAGATGGTTTGTCTGTATAGCTGCCGCGAAGCCTTGCACCTGCCGGCTTCTGCCGGGGCGCTCGCCAGGCGAAGGGACCGGCTGTGTCGCCCGTTCGATACGGCGGATCCGGACAGTCGCAATCACCGAACCGTCAGGACCTTTATTGAGGACGCTTGCGAACATCTCACCCATGAGGAATTGCCTGCGACCGGCGAAGCGGTGGCGGCCCTGCTCGACGACCAGCTTCGATACAAGCCTCATATGGAGTATCTGCTCGGCCGATTTTCAAAATTCTACCAACCCTGTTCATGCGCCGGCGTGGACAGGCGGTCCGGGCCGTTCAGGGTCAGGACTTCGATATTTTCAAGGCGCGGGTTGATGAAATCTGGACCGAAGCGAACGAAGAACATGATAAGTACTATGCCGATCAACTGAAAATCATCTTCTGGATGATCGAAAATGATCTGCCAACCCGCCCGGAAGCAGTGAATCAGAGGACCTTGCTGGATTCCCTGCGTGATACCGCAGAGGCGGAAACCAGAAACATTGTTGAAGGGATTGCGCAGTCGGTTCAGGCCGATGCCGAGCACCAAGAGGAACTTGCCGAAGCCGAAACCCGACGCCTGATTGCGGAACTGCTGGCTGACACCAAGCCACCGGCGCAACATTCGGACCGGGCCCGAAGGGGACGGAGGTCCAACAAGACATCCCGGAAGCCGCGCAGGAAAAAAATTCAGAAAACCCGGCATACAGCTCAGGCGCCGGTCGGGAAAATCAATAAGCCGTCAGACGAGAACAGCCAAAAGGCCATTCAGGATCTCGGAAAGTATCTTGATTTCGTGGCGTGGGAGTTGAACGGACTTCACAGCCGGTTGAACCGCGATTTCGAGCATGCCGTAGCGCTTTCCCGAAAAATCCAGGGCCATGCCGCCCGGGTTGCCGACCTGTTGAACGGCACCGAGGCCGATGCGGCCGCCTATGTAGAGCTTGCCCAATCCAGTGACGCGTTTCTGCAGGAGATTCGCCGAGAGATGCGTGCGCTTGAGCGCCAGCGCGCCCAGATTGACGCTTTCGTCACGGCGGTTCGCGTTGCCAGAGGACGCGAGCCCATGATCTACGGGCGCCGCCACGGAGGACGGTTGGACCGCGGGCTTGGGACGCTGTCCTGGTTTGATGTGTCCGACTGGTTCCACAACCGGTGGCTTGGCGACGCCTGTCGATTGAAGCAGGGCAGTATCGACCGGTTTCTCTTGCCGGACGAGGCGCTGGCCTACTACGTCACCACCTCAAGCCTGTCAGGGTACGATTTTGACATTTCCGTGCATTATTGGCGCCGACGTCCAGGGTACGAGGACCCACCGGCGGATCACCAGGGCTTCATGAACACGGAGGTCTGGTATGATACCTTTGTGCCCTGTCTGGTTCTTCATGTGCCGCACCATGAGCAGTATGAGCAGTAACCGCTAGGGCCGCCATTTGGGCGCCACGAGCCGGCGTTTTCCGTCGTCCGACAACATGACGCCGGGTTCGTCCAGTTCCAGGCGGTCCCACAGCTTGCAGGTGACCTGCTTGTGCTTCTGGTCCAGCCCTTCGCAGTAGTTGGTGTACTCGCACAGCCGCACCGCGTCGCCGTGACCGGATCTGACCTTGCGAAACCAGTCGGGGTCGGCCATGGCCTGGCGGGCCATGCCCACGATATCGGCCTGGCCCTTTTCGAGAATTCCCTCGGCCTGTTCGAAATTATGGATGCCGCCAGTGACCACCACCGGGGTATCGAACCCGGCTGCCCGGATCGCTGCATGGATGCGTGCCGTTGCGTCTACATTCCGTCCGAACGGCCCTTTTTCGTCCGATATGTACTGGGGCATGCACTCGTATCCGGACGGCCCGGTATAGGGATAGGCGGCCCAGCCAACTTTGGGCTGGGCAGCGTCATCGAATTTGCCGCCGCGCGAAGTGGACAGGAAATCCATGCCAGCGCGGGCAAAGGCGGTGCCAAAATAGACCGCATCCTCGACCGTGCTGCCTCCCTCGATGCATTCGTCGGCGAGGAACCGGCAGCCCACTGCGATGCTGTCGCCCACTTCCTGGCGCACCCTTTCGTAGACTTCGAGCGGCAACCGCACCCGGTTTTCCTTTGGTCCGCCATAGCCATCGGGCCGGTCATTCTTGGCCGACAGGAACGAGGCCATGGTGTAGGCGTGGGCGTAATGCAGCTCCACCCCGTCAAAGCCCGCCTCCCGGGCACGCCGGGCGGCGGCGGCGAAGAGATCAGGCAGAACCTTCGGCAGATCACGGATATGGGGCAGGTCCATATCGGTCACCCGCTCGCGATAGCCATACCGCAGGCTTTCCAGTTCCCGTTCGGTAAGGACCTTCTCCAACTCGTCGTCACTGAGCGACTTCAACCGGGCACGGATGACCCCTTCGTCTTGTATGCCCAACGCTTCCCGGTGGCGGTCGGTGATCTTGAGAAAACGATCAAAGAACTTGTCCGGATCAGGCCGGCGCCG
>RFJA01000157.1 GCA_003695065.1 Alphaproteobacteria bacterium | reverse complement strand
TCTGGTGGCGCTCGATACGGGTATCGCCCCCGAGACCATCAGTTTCGCCGGACCCGGGAAGACCCGGGCCGAGCTGTCGCAGGCGGTAGCGTCGGGAATCGTGATCAATATGGAATCGCCGAACGAGATGGAAACCATTGCCGAACTGGGGAGCGAGCAGGGTATCCGCCCCCGGGTGGCGATCCGGGTCAATCCCGACTTCGAGCTCAAGACCTCCGGCATGAAGATGGGGGGCGGTCCCAAGCAGTTCGGCATAGACGCCGAGCAGGTGCCGCAAACCCTGCAACGGCTGAGGTCACTGGACCTGGATTTTCAGGGCTTCCATATTTTCTCGGGGTCCCAGAACCTGCGCGCCGAGGCGATCATCGAGGCTCAGGAGAAAACCATCGATCTGGCAATTCGATTGGCCGGACATGCGCCCGACGGGTTGCGCATGGTCAATATTGGCGGGGGATTCGGGATTCCCTATTTCCCGGGCGAGCAGCCGCTTGACCTTGAACCCGTGGGCGAAGCTCTGGACAGGCAGATGCCGAAGGTGCAGGCGGCGCTCGGTGAGGTTGAGATCGTGATCGAACTTGGCCGCTACCTGGTGGGTGAAGCGGGCGTGTATGTCGCACGAGTCGTTGACCGCAAGGTGTCGCGGGGGCAGGTGTTCCTGATCACTGACGGCGGTCTGCATCACCAGTTGTCCGCTTCGGGCAATTTCGGGCAGGTAATTCGCAAGAATTATCCAGTGGCGATCGCAACCAGAATGGATCTGCCGCCCGAGGAAGAGGTCGATATTGTCGGCTGTCTGTGCACGCCGCTCGACCTGCTGGGCGCCAGGATTCAAGCCCCCCGCGCCGAGATCGGGGATCTGGTGGCGGTGTTCCAGTCCGGCGCCTATGGCCGCTCCTCCAGCCCCGAACGGTTTTTGAGTCATCCGGCTCCGGTCGAGATTTTGGTGTAACGGGCGGACTGTACCGGCATGATCTTCCTTGCAGGATGGATTGGTGGAACTTTGAAATCCGGGGATGAGCATCCGGTGGTCGAGGCCATGGAATCGGCCCTGCTACGCGGTGTTACCCGACAGGGATTGAAGCATGTCGGTGACCACCGCGGGCTGATCGTCGCGGATGACGTGGCCGAAGACGGGGCGCGTCTGGCCGGGGTATCGGGATATCCGCGCTGGGCAGACGACGACCTTGCCGCGATCGCCCGGCGAGACGGCCATGGCGCAGCGTTGCTCGCCGGCTTCGCCCGCCACGGTGCCGGCGTGCTGGCGTATCTGAAAGACGCCTTCACCCTTGCCGTCGTCGACCGGGAAACGGGCAGGGTCCTGGCCGCCATCGACAGGGGCGGAATCGGCAGTCTCGCCTGGGGAAGAGCGGGAGACGGCGCCACCGTCATCGCCACCAGCGCCGACGCCGTGGCTGCTTATCCCGCAATGACCGCTACTGTCAGGCCACAGGCCGTATACGAGTATCTGTTTCATTATGCGGTGCCGGCGCCCCTCACCATCTACGAGGAACAGCAAAAGCTGTTACCGGCGCAATGCCTGGAGGGTGTAGGGGGGGACCCGGACCTGGCAATCCGGTTCTACTGGGAGATGCCATACACATCCGAGCGCAAGGGGGTGTATGAGGAGTGGGCCGAGCGTTTCAGGACCCAGATCCGGGCGAGCTTTGCGCGCACCATCGAGGGTGTACCGGTCGAAAAGCTTGGCGCTTTCCTGAGCGGCGGGCTTGATTCGAGCACGGTCACTGGCCTGTTGTCCGAGGTCGCGGAACGCCCGCGCAGCTTCACCATCGGCTTCGACGAACCGAAGTATGACGAGCGTCCGTTCGCGCGTGCTGCGGCGCAGCGGTTCGGTGCACGCTACCACGAATATGTACCCACCCCCCGGGATGTACTCGATCTGATGCCGAAAATTGCCGAAGTCTATGACGAGCCCTATGGCAATACGTCGGCGATTCCCGCCTATCTGTGTGCCCGCATGGCAAAAGAGGCGGGGGTCCAGGTGATGCTGGCGGGGGATGGCGGCGACGAGATTTTTGCAGGTAACGAACGCTACGCCTACATGAAACGGGTGGAACGCTATGGCCTCATTCCCGTACCCGTCCGCAAATATCTGCTGGAACCAGTCCTGGCGTTGCCCGGCGTGGACCGGCTGCCCTTGGCCGGCAAGGCCGCACGGCTGGCGCGCCGATACGCCATTCCCATGCCCGACCGGCTTTATTCTTTCGGCTATATGTTGGGGGCGGATGCAAAGGCGCTCTTTACTCAGGAGTGGTTCGATGCCATCGACCCGGCGGAATCGCTTGCCGGAGTTCGTGCCGTTTACAATCGTCCGCGCGCCGCTGACTTGCTGCAACGCATGATGGCGCTTGACCTGAAGATTACCCTTGCAGACAACGACTTGCGCAAGGTCAGCCGGATGTGTGCCCTTGCCGGCGTGGAGGTCCGCTACCCGATGCTGGAAGACGACCTGATGAACTTCGCCGCGTCCATACCGTCCGAGCTGCTTTTGCCGGGAGACCGGTTGCGGGATTTCTTCAAGCGGGCAATGACCGGCTTTCTGCCGGACGAAATCATTCACAAAACCAAGCACGGGTTCGGCCTGCCGTTCGAACATTGGATCAAGGAAGACGCCGGGCTGCGGGACGCCGTGCAGGACCTGCTCGGAGCTGCCGAACGCCGGTCCATTTTCAACCAGTCGTTCATCAGGACGGTGCGCCATGCGGCGCTTGCTCCCGAATCGAGTCCATTTGACGGTATGGCCTGGGATCTCGCCATGCTCGAAACCTGGTTGAGTCAGCGCCCCTTCATCTCTATCAAGTGATTCGCGTTACGGGACGGAAAGCGCGGATTCCGGAATGTCTTTATTGCATTTGACGAGCGATCTTTAACTTATGCGCGTGAGCACACGGTTTTATCCGGTTTGATTCGGGAGAAATCGGAAAATCTGCCGATCGGGGAATGACTTGCCACGTCGTTGGAGCTACAATCTTTGGTCGGCTTCAACAAATGTTAAACTGTTGAGACTAAATCATCGTCGAAGGGGTCCACGATCTCCCGGTCGGGCTTGTATGGCGTGGCACTCAGCGCCATAGAGTGGTGTTCGGGTTGATTTGAGATCCCGTTGGAGAGGGATCGCACGAAGGAAGGGGAAGCGGTCGTGAACATGCAAGGTAAGATTTTTTCGTTTTTTGGACAGCTCGGTTCGGCGCTTGGCGTAGCCGTCATGGGTATTGCAATGATGGCTGTGGGCGGGTGTTCGACCGGCAAGTCGGATCTTCCGTCGGCCAATTTTGTTCCGGCGGAGGAAGGGCCCGGTCCGGATTATGTGGTCGGTCCGCTGGATAACCTGTCCATCTTCGTGTGGCGCAACCCGGAGCT
>RFJA01000156.1 GCA_003695065.1 Alphaproteobacteria bacterium | reverse complement strand
GTACAGGCCGCACCATGCTTCATGGACCGTCAGGCGACCACGGAAAAAACGGTCAGAATAATCAAAGACGCGGCCCGTGAAGGCGCCAAACTGGTCGCCTTTCCGGAATGCTGGATACCGGGATACCCATGGTTTATCTGGCTGGGCGCCCCGGCCTGGGGCATGCAGTTCATTCAGCGCTACCACGCCAATGCGCTTGAGGTCGAGTCGGAGGAGACGCGGGCGATATGTGAGGCGGCAAAAGCAAACAAGATATACGTTTCGCTCGGATTTTCAGAGCGCAGCGGAGGGAGCTTGTATATTTCGCAAATGCTCATAGACGACGAGGGTGACATAATCACCGCACGCCGGAAGCTGAAGCCCACTCACGTGGAGCGCACAGTGTTCGGTGAAGGAGACGGGTCAGGGCTCAATGTGGACGAAACACCGCTTGGGCGGATCGGCATGCTATGCTGCTGGGAGCATCTGCAGCCGTTGTCCAAATACGCCTTGTACGCCATGAACGAACAGATTCACATCGCCGCCTGGCCCAGTTTCAGCCTGTACGAAGGTGTGGCCTACGCCCTTGGGCCAGACGTCAACACCTCCGCAAGCCGGATTTACGCGGCCGAAGGGCAATGTTTTGTCATTGCGCCTTGTGCCGTCGTTTCCGAAGACATGGTCGATATGATGTGCGATACCGAAGAACGCCGCGCCTTCCTCAAGCCAGGCGGAGGTCATGCGCGGATTTTCGCGCCTGACGGCCGTGAGCTCGGATCCCGGCTGAAAGAGAATGAAGAAGGTCTGGTGGTTGCGGATATTGATCTCGGCGCCATCGCCCTGAGCAAGGCGGCCGCCGACCCGGCAGGTCATTATGCCCGACCCGATGTAACCCGTCTTCTCTTGAACCGCGCACCAGCGCGGCCGGTTGAAATGGTCCATGATCATTTCATGCCCACTGATGCTGGTGAAGAGGAACCGGACAGCGAAGGGGAGATCGCCACAAATGCCGATGAAAAGTGACTGGGAGCCTCCCTATCCAGCCTTCTCCGCCGCATTCGATGACCAGGTGGATCAGGTCGTGATGGCCTATTACGGCCTGATAAGAGATACATCGGCGCCGGCGATCACCAAAGATTTCATGATTCACCTTGGGCTGCGCGGGAACGACGCACCAACGGTCGTGAACCGGGCCGTTAACTCAAACGGACACGCCTCGGTGGAAGACGTCTTTGTTCTCTACTGGACCGACCCAGCATCATACCGGCGCTGGGAGAGCGAACGTTCCCACTGGTGGCTCTCTGACGACCGCCTCCATGAAGGTGTTGGCTATTGGCGGGAGGTTTTTGCACCGCCCATGGACCATCTGGAAACACTGATCTCGTCTCATGAGCCCATCGGCCTCGCCGAAGCCATGACCGAGGTGCGTGGACCCATTCGGGAGCATGCGTATTGGGGTGCCGTGAGGGATCGAATTCCGGCGTCCGCCCTCAATCCACTCGAGTCGTCTCTTGCAACACTCCCGGAACCGCGCCCGCCGATTCATTCAAAGGGGCAGAGACTGCGTATAACCCCCCACGAAAACCTGTGCATTATCCGGTCTGGCCAGAACTGGTCCGATTGTGGCCCGGAAGAGCGCCGGATTTATGCGTCGGACCTCGCGCCCGTGCTGCGCGAAGGCATGGAGTTTCTCCGGACCCATCCTCTGGAGTCAGGCTGTCTCTCGTGCCGGCTGATGGACCAGCTCCAAACAGACGGGTCGAAAACAGACAAGACCTTCGCCACGGCGCTTTTCCTCTCTCTCAGGCATCTTGAAGAATGGGCCGAGCATCACCCCACCCATTTGGCGATTTTCAAGACCTTCCACGATTTCGTCCGAAAAAGAAATTTCGCGCCAGAGCTCAAGCTCTGGCACGAAGTAGCGGTCTTACCGGCTAACAGCGTGACATGCGAATACATCAATTGCCCGCCCATGACGGGCCTTCTCCCCTATTACCAGGCAGAGATATGGTGATGTTTGAATCGAAGATTCAAACGCCCGGAGGTCAAAGGTCTCGAATCAACCAGCCAAGTCACCGGGGGAAGCGCTAACCGATCCGCTTTGCCGGACGTTCTGCCAGCCAGCTATCATTCGCATCATTGATGGCGCACCCTTTGCCCGTCCGCAGACGGTGTTGAGCATGAGCTAGCCGTCCGTGGGACAGGTCGGTATCGGGGTCACCATTGAACGAATGGAGTCGGACCGTTTGCGGTGTTTGGCAGTAACGCCTACCCCACCACGCGGCTGACAAATCGATGGGATCGGTGGTAGCGGAGGAGGGATTCGAACCCCCGACACAAGGATTATGATTCCTCTGCTCTAACCAACTGAGCTACTCCGCCCCGTTGCGGGTGCTGCGCCGATAACTGTTACCCACCGGCGCAGGCTGAGTGGGATATGGACCAAGGTCTGTCAAAAGTCAAGGGACCGAAACGGCCATCTTGACCCGTTATTTCAGGCCGCTGCCGCAACCTCGCGCAACGACCGGGTTTGGCGGATCCAGCCACCACCCAGCACACGGGTTCCATCGTAAAAGACGCAGGCCTGACCGGGTGACACACCCGTTTCGGCATCATCTAGAATCACCGTGGCCTGCCCCGCGGCGCCGCCGGCAAACACCCGCGCCGGCACCGGCGGGCGGGTCGAGCGTACCTTGACCGCGACAACCTGACCGTCTTCAGGGATCGGAT
>RFJA01000155.1 GCA_003695065.1 Alphaproteobacteria bacterium | reverse complement strand
TTTCGTCGTTTTGTGAGAGCGCGGACGGCTGGATGGCATCCGTAGTATGAAAAAACACAAAGCGTGTTTGGGCTCTGGCCTGTGAGCGGATTGTCGCAGAGACTGACGTTGCTATGAAACTGGGGGTTTTCATCCACCCTTACCGCTGTGCGGAACCCTGTGGCGGCGTGGGGCGGCATGCGAATTTCATCGTAGGCGGACTGTCACGGCGGATGGGGTGGAAGGTGACTGTCACGGCTGCACGCGATTTTCTCACAAAGGAGGGGGATATTCCTGCTTCCGTCCCGCTTCAGGCGATTTCGACACTTGCCCTACCGAGTCCGGGATTGTGGCGGGAGCGACTCTGGAAGGCCGTTGGATGGCCTAAGTTGGACCGGTATTGCAGGGATTTCGATTTTGTCTATTCGCCGATGGAAACGCGGCTGCCTTTAAGCCGGGTGCCTTGGGGTGTTACCATTCATGATGTCCAGGCGCTCGAAGTCGATCTCCCCTGGTCGCACACCAGTCAGCATCGGCGCTTCCGACAACGGTGGATGACGTGGATACCGAAAGTGCTTCGTGAAGCACGGCTGATTTTCACGGTTTCAGAGTTTTCGAAAGGCAGACTGGTGTCGCTGCTGGGGGCGGAGGCGACGCGAGTGGTGGTCGTCGGGAATGGGGTCGATGAACGTTTCTTTGAGGTGGGGCACCGGCGCAATGATGGAGGAGGTCTGGTCGTGGGACAGCCGGCGACAGTGCTTGTTGTGGGCGGCTTGCGGAAGAAAAAGGGTGCCGACTATGTGCTCGGTGTTGCGGCGGAGTTGATGCGTCGGCGTGCGTCGGTCCGGCTCGTTGTTGCAGGTCCGAATGAGGCGGCGTATGCAGCGCGGGCGCGCGATTTGCCAAATATGGAATTGGTCGGGAATGTATCCGATGAGAAGTTGTTTGAGGCGTTTTTCAGGGCGGCGGCGTTGCTTTTTCTGAGTCCATACGAGGGATTCGGTATGCCGGTGATCGAGGCAATGGCTGCGGGTGTTCCGGTTGTTTCGGCGGGACGGGCAGCTTTGCCGGAAGTGACCGGAGGGGCGGGGCTTCTCGTAGATCCGGAGGTGCCGGAATTGGTGGCGGATGCACTTCTTGATCTTATAGCGGATCGCGAACGTTATCGTTTGTTGATCGACGCAGGCAAGCGGCGCGCGCAAGAGTTCACGTGGGACCGCTGCGTTGAACGGGTTGCCACAGCCATCCGACAGGCGGTGTGAGTGTTTTCAGGGAATGTCGTGTATGACACAAAAGCGGTTGAAGGTTGTTTTTTGCTGGTCGACGATCTCCGGCTATATGGCCGCGTGCTGGCGTGCGTTGACGCGTCATCCGGAGGTGGAGCTGAGTGTCCTGGCGCATCGTCCTGGCGCATCGACCCATGCTGCCTTTGCCGAAGAGATTATGGAGGGAATTCCTTGTCGGTTGCTCGACGATGGTGAAAAGAACGATGCGGCTTTGATCGAGTCGTGGGTGGTTGGTCAGAAGCCGGATATCGTTGTCACGACGGGATGGTGGCTTTCTGCATATCGACGCCTGGTTGATGTTCCGGTGCTTCGCCGATGCGCCTTCATGACGGGAGTCGATACCCCCTGGCGGACGCCGCTTCAGTATGTCAACCGATTCCGTGTCGGGCGTTATCTCCGCCGACTTGATCGTGTCGTGGTGGCCGGAGAGCGCGCCTGGCAGCATATGCGCCGTCTTGGCGTGCCGGAGCAGCATTTGGGGCGTGGCCAATATGGTGTGGATTGGCAGGGACTCGGTTCGGTGGTCGCCAAGCGGGCGGCGGCTGATTGGCCGAGAAGGTTTCTCTTTGTGGGACGCTATGTTACGGAGAAAGGCCTCGACGTCCTCGTCGAGGCCTACTTGGGATATCGCGCACTGGTTGACGATCCGTGGCCCCTGGAATGTTGTGGTCGCGGGCCGCTGGGCAGCATGCTGTCGGGGCAGCCGGGGATCAAAGATCGCGGCTTTGTTCAGCCGATTGCCATGCATGAACGGTGGCGGCATGCAGGGGTTTTCGTCATTCCAAGCCGGTTCGATCCATGGCCATTGGCGCTCGTTGAGGCGGCCGCGGCCGGTCTGCCCATCATCGCGACAGAAGCCTGCGGCTCGGGAGTGGAGCTTTTGAGGGAGCGCTTCAACGGCCTCTTCGTTCCGACTTCAGATGTACAGGCGCTCGCTATGGCCATGGTCCACATGCATCAGAAGGTGGCCGATCTACCTGAGTGGGGGGAGCGCTCGCGCATGCTCGCGTCCGCGTATTCCGCTGAAGCATGGGTTGAGCGATGGATCGGGTATTTTAGGGCGGCAAGAGACTTTGCAGGGTAGGGAATCCCGTGGGAGTGTTGTGGTTTAATTGGCTATCCTGAATATCTTAATCGGCAAAGGTGAGGAACGGCTGCGATGTGCATTTTGAATGAGAAATAAAGAGGAGAAATGAGAATCTGTAAAAATCCATGATTAATGTGGCATTCTGCGTGGACGAGAGTATGCTTGTACCTTTGCAGGTAGCAATCGCTTCGTTGGTGGAGCATGCAAACGAAGACATCAGGATCTTTATTGGTCGGGAGGCAAGGAAGGTCAGTCTTGTTCCCGCAGTGGCGCAAGTAGCCCAAACCGCTCATAAGAAGGGTCATGCTGGAAAAGTCGACCTTGTGGACCTACCGATCGACCTGTCCCGATTTCACCGTTTCCCCGGATTGCATGGAAACTGGATGACGTTTGGGCGATTGCTTCTTCCGGAGCTTTTGCAAGATGAAGAACGGTGTCTTTATCTCGATGCGGATATTTTGGTGTCGGCTGATCTTATTGACCTGTGGTCGCAGTCACTTGCTGACGTATGGTTGGCTGGGGTAGCCTTCACTCAGCTTGGGCGCGCGCGCGAGCGGGAGGTGTTCGTTCGATATGGCTTGGATTTCGACTCCCCGTATTTCAACGCGGGGGTTCTCTTGATGGATCTGCACGGTTTTCGCCGTGAACGCATAGTGGATCGGTGTGTCGAGGTGCTTCATGAGATACAGGATCTTTTTTCTGTTGTTGATCAGACCGCACTGAATATTGTCTGCTACGAAAAATGGTTGAATCTAGATCGCCAATGGAATCAACCAATTTGGCCTGGCGAGAATCCTTCATGTGCCGGGGATTCCGGCGTGCTGCATTACGTCGGTTCGCCGAAGCCGTGGGATTTTATGGGAAGATGGCTGAATCCCGGCGGATATCTATGGTTTGATGTGTATCGGCGTTATAGCGATATAATGATATTTCCAAAAGGAGCGGGAATGTGGTTGAAGCAGGCCGAGAGGACGATTCGGCTTGCTGGCTCGTATGCGAGAGTAATTCGTAGGCGCATGGCTAAAGGGTAATCTGTATAATTGGGTGTTCAGAATACGCGGAAAGAGGCGTAAACCGCGCTTGTCTCGAGTGAACTATATCCGCCAAGGGCGCAGGTGTAGCTTTTTTGTGGAGTGTTTTTGCATATCGTAGTTGGATCTCAACGGGATTCTGTGGATGGTAGCGAGAACGCTTGCCTAGGGTGTGTTCGAAAACCTGAAGAATTGGGAGAAAAGGACTTGTACAAACCGGTGGCAGCAGTAGCTTGGGAGCGTGAAAGTCATTCGTATATCCAAGCGAGACGGCGTCGCACTGAGGCGGCTAAAAAAATTAACCGGTTAGCTGTAGGCAAGCGCGGTACTGCTGGGGGTCGTCCACCTGCCAGCAACGAGGTTATTTTGCGT
>RFJA01000154.1 GCA_003695065.1 Alphaproteobacteria bacterium | reverse complement strand
CATTGACCAGGGCGGGTGTTTCGAGACATCCCGGCCAACCACCCACGACGACCCGACCTACATCGTCGATGGCGTCGTGCACTACTGCGTTACCAATATGCCGGGCGCGGTCCCCCGCACGTCGACCTTTGCGCTCAACAACGCCATTTTGCCCTACGCCCTGCAATTGGCGGACAAGGGATACAGGCAGGCGATGCTTGACAACCCCCATCTTCGCAATGGGCTGAACGTCTACAAAGGACAGATCACCAACGCGCCGGTGGCCGAGGCCCTGAATCTGGACTATGTGCCAGCGCCCGCCGGTCTTGCGGCCTGAATCGCAAGTGGTCAGGACGGGAGGCGCAGGGCCGCGAGTTTCTCAAAGCCCTTGAATTGATCTGCCGTCGGGTTTTTGAGGTAGAGCGCCCGGTACCACAGAACCGACAGGAACCGGGCGGTCTTGTCGATGGTGTCAAATTCCTGGACGAGGTCGGGGATACGTTCCACATAGAGCTCGAACAGGAATTTGTCCGCCATACCGCCCACTGCGTAGGCAACTGTGATCGCTTCGCCCTCCGTCAGCCCGGCATCCGGACAGCGCTTCAGGATGTTGTGGGCGATCCGGTGCATCCATTTGCGGTTGGCGTCCCGGTAAAGGGCGTGAAACTCGGGATGTTCTTCGTCAAAGTGAACGATGGCGCGCATCAGACCCGGGTGATCCCGATAGAATTCGGCAAAGCGCCGGTTGGCGTGAAGGAGCGCTTCGAACGGTTCGGTGGGGCGCTCACTCTCTTCGGAGAGAACCTTCCCGGTATCCACCAGATCCCTGAGCGCTTCGAACACAAGATGGGCCTTGTCGTGGAAATAATGATAGACGAGGCTGATATTGACGTTGGCTTCGCGCGCGATGTCCGTCAGCCTGAGGCTGCGATATCCCTTCTTTTCCAGGGCTCTCAGGGCGGCTGCCTTCAGATTCTCGCGGCTTCGTGCTCCCTTGCGTGTTGGAGGAGGCGAGGGAGCCTCTTCGCCCCGGCGTCGTGCCGACGTGGCTGATGGCGCGATTCCCGCTCTACCTTTGCCCGCCTTTACTGAACTTTTTGCCACCCGGTACTCTCTCAGTGATTTTGAAAATGTTTTGAATACTAACCTGAATCGTCCCGTCAGCAAATACAACTTCCGGTGACATGGTCATCATGTGCAATATTGCCTATTGATGTAGAGAAAATGGCAGGGCGACGCCCTGCCGTCGGGCATGCCAGTATCCGACGGTATCGTCGCAGAACGGGATCTCTCACGTGGTCGCGCGTGCCACTTCCAGCGCCTGGTCGAGTACGGCCCGATCGCCGATGTGATTGGCGAGGATCAGGATGAGTCGGGCATTGAACCGTTCGCTTTCCTCGTCGCTCAGGCCCTGATGGGCATTGATGAGTTTCTCGTAGAATCCGTCCGGATCCTTGATATTGGCATCGAGATTGAGTGTTCCGGTCATCATGCGGCCTCCTCTGCTGTGGCGCCGGACAGATTGCCGGTGGCGCGGTCGCGCGCCTGCCGAATCCGGGCTGCGTCAAGGCGGCGCCAGCGGGCCGCCACATGGTGGTCCGGACGCAACAGATAAAGTGTCCCCGGCTTGCCGTCATAGCGTTCGGCCAGCAGACCTTCGCGATCCTCGATGAGCGGCAGGCCACCGGTATCGGTCCCTTCGGGTGCCACAATATATGCGGTGACCGGAATCGCGTCATCGCCAAGCCTGGCCAGCGATTCTGTGGTATCGCTATCGATGCCCCCTGCCGGTGCGAAATAGATGGCGGTAAATCCAGTACCGTTTTTATCAACCGGGCCATTGTCGCGGGCGAGATGATTAAGAAACCACCCGTTTGCGCCGTTTGCCCGGATCGGAGCATCGGCGCAGGGCGCACCCGGCACCATTCGACCCCTGAACGAATCCTCGTCCGGTGTATTCAGCGGCGACTCGCTCAAAATGGCGGGGACAGACAACCGGCCGCTGTTGACGAAGGCGCGGGCGAACCCGTGGTCGCGCGCCAGTGCCAGAACCGCGTCGCGGAAGTTGCGGCTGACCTTGCTTTTGGGGGTAATGAAGTCGGTGGCGCGGGTCGAGTTCAGCAGGTTTTCCCTGGCGGCAAACACCCGTTCATCATCGTAGCTGCCAAGAAGGCTCACCGGAGCTTTGCGGTCGATGACCAGTTTGAGTTTCCAGCCCAGATTGTCCACGTCCTGCAGACCGCTGTTGGCGCCGCGCGCTCCAAATGGTGAGACCAGGTGGGCGGCGTCGCCTACAAATATCACCCGGCCATGCCAGAACTTCTCCAGCCGCCGACACTGGAACGTGTAGATGCTCAGCCACTCGAATTCGAATTCAATGTCGCCAAGCATGGCGCGTATCCGTTTCGCCACGTTTTCCGGCTTGAGCTCTTCTTCCCGGTCGATATCCCAGCCAAGCTGAAAATCGAGGCGCCACACGTCGTCCGGTTGTTTGTGGAGGAGCGCTGACTGACCCGGGTTGAAGGGCGGGTCGAACCAGAACCAGCGCTCGGTGGGAAAGTCCTGCTTCATTTTTATGTCGGCGATAAGGAAGTGATCCTCGAACAGCCGGCCAACAAATTCGAGACCCAGCATGTTGCGAATGGGGCTCTTGTTACCGTCCGCGGCGATCAGCCAGTCGCAGTCGAGCTGATAGTT
>RFJA01000153.1 GCA_003695065.1 Alphaproteobacteria bacterium | reverse complement strand
CCGAATACAATGCTGTGACCCGCACCAAGATCGGACCCGTGAGCGCTCGTTTCAAGGGGCGCATCCAGCTCACCGATCTTGATCCGCCCAGAAGCTTCCGGATCACTGGCGAGGGCACCGGGGGAGCGGCAGGCTTCGCCAAGGGCGGGGCATCCGTTACACTGGTTGAGGACGCCGGGGTAACGGTTCTGAGTTACGAGGTGTCGGCGAAGGTGGGTGGCAAGATTGCCCAGCTTGGCCAACGGCTGATTGATTCCACCGCCAAGAAAATGTCGGACGAGTTCTTTGCCGAGTTTGCGAAGCTGGCCGGTGGGGGAGAGGCCGAAGCGGTCGCCCCGGCGCCGGCAGCCGAACCGGAGCCTGGCGCAAAAGGCGGTGTTCCGCCGTGGGTTTGGGCTGTTGGCGCCATTGCCATCGCCGCCGTGCTGATCGCGGTATTCGCCGTCTGAGCCACCGCAGCAAAGGGAGTTTGCCGTCATGACCAGGGTATCTCTGAGCGTCAATGGGCAAGCGGTTTCGGCGGACGTCGAGAACCGCACTCTCCTTGTCCATCTCCTGCGTGACCACCTGGGGCTGACGGGGACTCATGTGGGTTGTGACACAACCCAGTGCGGGGCCTGCGTCGTGCATGTGGACGGACGCGCCATCAAGTCCTGCACCATGCTCGCAGTACAGGCCGAGGGAGCAGAGGTGACGACCATTGAAGGCGTTGCACAAGACAGTGGTTTTCATCCTGTTCAGGCCGCTTTCAAGGAACATCACGGATTGCAATGCGGGTTTTGCACGCCGGGCATGGTGATGACCGCGATCGACATGATCCGGCGGATTCCCAAGTTGGACGAGAAACGCATTCGGGAAGAGCTCAAAGGCAACATCTGCCGTTGCACGGGATACGAAAACATCGTCCGCGCCATCGAGGCGGCAGCCAGCGCCATGGGAGGGCGAGGATGAACGAGCTTTCGCTTCCCACCTTCGGTAAATCGGTCAAGCGCAAGGAGGATGATCGCCTGTTGCGGGGCAAGGGGCGCTACACCGACGACATCAAGTTGCCGGGCCAGACTTTTGCGGCTTTCGTGCGCTCTCCCCATGCCCACGCGAAGATCCTGTCAGTGGATACCGAAATGGCCCGGGAAGCGCCGGGAGTCGTGGCGGTGTTTACCGGGGCGCAGATGAAAGAGGATGGTGTCGGGCAGCTTGGCGTCGGTTGGACCGTCTATTCCGTCGATGGTGAGGTCCAGAAGGTGAGCGACCATCGGGCTCTGGCGGTTGATCGTGTGCGCTATGTGGGTGATGCGGTTGCTGTGGTGATCGCCGAGACGCGGGACCAGGCCAAGGACGCCGCCGAAATGGTAATGGTGGACTACGAAGAACTGCCTGCAGTTGTTGATCCTGCGCGGGCCCAAGATCCGGACGCACCACAATTGCATGACGTGGCGCCGCTGAATCGAGCGTTCTCGTGGGAGATTGGCAACAAGGACGCCGTGGACGAGGCCTTCGCCAAAGCCGCTCATACGGTCCGGCTTGATCTGCGCAACAACCGCCTGATCCCCAACGCCATGGAACCGCGCGCCGCGATCGCATCCTATGATCCGGGGCTTGACCAGTATACCCTTTATCTGACCAGCCAGAATCCGCATGGCATGCGCACCGCCTTTTCGCTTGGATTTGGAATTCCGGAACACAAGCTCCGGGTGGTGTCTCCGGATGTGGGCGGAGGGTTTGGATCCAAGGCGTTTCAGTATGCCGAGGAAACCACCTGTTTGTGGGCGACCCGCAAGCTCGGGCGGCCGGTGCGCTGGACCGCCGAGAGAAGCGAGTCCTTCCTGACCGATCGTCACGGGCGCGATCATATCACCCATGCGGAACTGGCGCTCGATTCGGACTACAGGTTTACCGGGCTGCGGGTTCATACCATCGCCAACCTGGGTGCCTATATGTCCGGTTCGGGCTCCTTGGTGCCCACCTACATGTATGCGACCCTGTTGTCTGGCCAGTACAATATTCCAGCGATCCATGCCCATGTGGACGGGGTCTATACCAACACAACGCCGGTGGATGCCTATCGTGGCGCGGGACGCCCGGAGGCGAGCTTCGTGGTCGAACGGCTTGTGAGCCATGCCGCGCGTACGTTGGGAATTGACCCGGCCGAGATTCGCCGGCGCAATTTTATTCGCAATTTTCCCCACCAGACGCCGGTGGTCATGGAATATGACGTGGGCGGCTATGAAGCCTCTCTCGACAAGGCGCTGGAGATGATCGACTACGCCGGCTTCGAGGCGCGCCGGGCAAAGGCGCGGGACCGTAACCGGTTGCGCGGCATTGGTATCTCCACCTACGTGGAGGCGTGCGGTATCGGGCCAAGCCGCAAGCTCGGACAGTTGGGCGCTGGCGGCGGTTTTTGGGACAGCGCAGAAGTGCGCGTCACCCCGTCGGGCAAAGTGGAGGTATTCGCCGGCTCCCATTCCCACGGCCAGGGGCACGAGACCACCTACGCCCAGCTTGTATCGGGTCTGTTCGGCGTGCCGGTGGATGATGTGATGGTCAGTGAAGGCGATACCGATCGCGCCCAGGCCGGGACCGGGACCTATGGGTCGCGATCGTCGGTTCCCATCTCCGCCATCGTCACCGCCTGCCAGAAGATCATCGTCAAGGCCCGGAAGATCGCCGCCCATGTGCTTGAGGTCAGCGAGGGCGACGTGATCTTCGAGGACGGGATTTTTCAGGCCAAGGGGACCAACAAGACGCTGACCTTTCCGGAACTGGCCGGCGCAGCCTATGTGGCGCATAATTTTCCCACGGACGAGATCGAACCCGGGCTGAAGGAAGCCTGTTTTTATGACCCGCCGAACTACACCTTCCCGGCCGGTTGTCACATCTGCGAAGTGGAGATCGATCCTGAGACCGGGCGGTTGGAGATCGTCGATTTCGTTGCGGTGGATGACTTCGGCACGGTGATCAATCCGATGATCGTGGAAGGCCAGATCCATGGTGGAATCACCCAGGGAATCGGCCAGGCTCTTCTGGAAAATGCCGTCTATGACGCCGATTCCGGCCAACTTGTTACCGGGTCCTACATGGACTATTGCATGCCGCGCGCCGACGATGCCCCATCCTATCGCGTCGCCTTCACGGAAACCAAAAGCACGAGCAATCCCGTGGGCATGAAGGGTTGCGGGGAGGCCGGTGCAATCGCGGCACCACCCGCCATTATCAATGCCATTTGTGACGCGCTCGATGTGGACGATGTGCCGATGCCTGCGACGCCCGAGCGATTGTGGCGGATCGCCAACGGTCTGGGAGGCGCTTGAAATGTATGATTTCGGCTACAAACGACCCGCCAGCCTGGCCGAGGCGGCTGCGTTCTTGAGGGAAAACGAGGATGCCAAGCTGCTGGCTGGCGGCCAGACCCTGATCCCGACCCTGAAGCAGCGCCTTGCGATGCCCACCGATCTTCTGGATATCCGGGGGCTTGAAGACCTGAAGGGTATTCGGGAAGAGGGCGGCCGGCTGATCATTGGGGCGGCGGAAACCCATGCCGATGTGGCGGCGTCCCGCACCGTGCAACGGGCGATTCCGGCATTGGCCTATCTCGCGGGGCAGATCGGCGATCCGCTGGTGCGCCATATGGGAACGCTGGGCGGGTCCGTGGCCAACAACGACCCATCGGCGGACTACCCGGCAGCGGTGTTGGGGCTTGGCGCCACGGTGGTGACCAATACTCGTTCCATTCCCGCTGACGACTTCTTTCTGGGTATGTTCGAGACCGCCCTTGCGGCGGATGAAATCATCACCCGAATCGAATTTCCGGTGCCCGACGCGGCGGGTTACGCAAAGTTCCCGAACCCGGCGTCGCGTTATGCGACGGTCGGTGTGTTCGTCAGCAAGGCAGGCGGTAACGTTCGTGTGGCGGTCACCGGCGCGGGCCCCGGCGTTTTTCGCGTTGAGGCGATGGAAGATGCCCTGGCCAAGGATTTCACCCCCGAATCGATCGTCGACATCAAGGTTTCCCCCGAAGGTTTGAGCAGCGACATGCATGCATCCGCCGAATATCGCGCGCATCTGGTGACCGTGATGGCCAGGCGTGCGGTTTCCAGTGCTGTT
>RFJA01000152.1 GCA_003695065.1 Alphaproteobacteria bacterium | reverse complement strand
CGCCGAATGCGCACCGCCGCCAGGGCATAGGCGAACGCCGAAAAGACCACCAGGGCGACGCCCGGAGTGTCGCCAAAAACCCGGGGCTCGAACATCATGACCACGACACCCAGGAACGCGAGAACGATCCCACCGGTCCGCCAGATCCCGATGCGCTCGCCCAGAAGAGTCACCCCCAGGATCGTCGAGAAGGGCACCGTGAGCTGACTGAGAACCGCCACCACCGAGGCGTCCGCAATCAGGTCCATGCCCACGAACAGCACGCCGAAATGCAGCGGCCCAAGCAGAAGCGCCACCACAAGCAGATCCCTCATCCGGCCGGGACGCCAACGCAACCAGGGCAACATCAGGATCAACAGGCCGAGGAAGCGTAGCGACAGGAACAGAAAAGGAGACATCTCCTGCAGCCCCAGCTTGATCGCCGGAATATTGCCGCCCCAGGCCAGCGTCGCCAGAGCCGCAAGGACCATATAAAAAGGCGACATGGCGGACGCACTCATGCCGTCCCCTTTCGGCCGGCACGACCGAGAAGCTCGCAACGTCGGCACCTCGTCTCCGGGTATTCATGCTGCAACTGCATACTCCCTCATAACATAGGCGTTCGGCAAAACCAGCCGCCAATTCACGACCCACTCAAAAGCTTTTCCTCCTTGCTGTGAATGATTATGGTCTCCGGGTTCAACGAGGGCGGAGGAAATGGCACAGCGCGGCGATGGAAAATGGCAGTTCTGGATCGACCGGGGCGGCACCTTTACCGACATCGTGGCGCGCACCCCGGACGGGCGCTTGGTGACTCACAAGCTGTTGTCCGAGAACCCCGATCGTTATGTGGATGCCGCCCTCCAGGGCGTGCGCGATCTGCTGGAAATTCCAGGGGATGAGCCCCTGCCCCTGCACAGGATCGCCGCCGTCAAAATGGGCACCACTGTGGCCACAAACGCGCTCCTGGAGCGCAAGGGAGAACGCACGCTGCTCCTGATCACGAGAGGGTTCGGCGACGCGTTGCGGATCGGCTACCAGGCCCGCCCAAGGCTGTTTGACCTTGACGTCAAACTGCCCGACCTGGTGTACCAGCGCGTGGCTGAAGTCGCTGAACGCGTCACCGCCGAGGGAACCGTTCTGGTTCCCCTTGACGAGGAAGCAGCACGGGCCACGCTTGAACAGGCACATGCGGACGGGTTTCGCGCTGTCGCCATCGCCCTGATGCATGGTTATCGCTATCCCGGGCATGAGGTGCGACTTGGCGAAATCGCAGCGGAACTGGGCTTCGAACAGATTTCGCTCAGCCACCAGGTCAGTCCACTCATGAAGCTGGTGGGCCGCGGCGACACCACAGTGGTCGATGCGTACCTGTCCCCCATATTGCGCCGCTATGTGAACCAGGTCCGGGCTGACCTTGACAAAACACCGCTTTATTTCATGCAGTCGAGCGGCGGGCTTGCCGAAGCGAACCATTTCGAAGGCAAGGACGCCATTCTGTCTGGACCCGCCGGCGGCGTGGTGGGCGCGGTCAAAACAGCCAAAGCCGCCGGGTTCGACAAGATCATCGGGTTCGACATGGGCGGCACCTCCACCGATGTGACCCACTACAACGGGGCCTACGAGCGCCGGTTCGAGACCGAAGTGGCCGGCGTGCGCATGCGGGTCCCGATGATGTATATCCACACAGTGGCGGCGGGCGGTGGCTCCATCCTCCACTTCGATGGCGCACGTTTTCGGGTTGGCCCGGAAAGTGCCGGGGCTTACCCCGGCCCGGCCTGCTATCGGAACGGCGGCCCTCTGACTGTCACCGACTGCAATGTGCTTCTGGGCCGGATCCAGCCCGATCATTTCCCCAAAGTCTTCGGACCCGACGGCAACGCCCCCCTGGACGCCGGGGTAGTGCGCGAAAAATTCACCAAGCTCGCCGCCGACATCTCGGATGCCACAGGCGAGACCCGCACACCGGAAGAGGTGGCCGAGGGTTTTCTGGCCGTCGCAGTCGAAAACATGGCCCGCGCCATCAAGAAAATCTCCGTGGAGCGCGGATACGACGTTAGTAAATACTGTCTGGTGTCGTTCGGCGGTGCGGGTGGCCAGCATGCGGCCCGCGTCGCCGACCGGCTCGGGATGGAGACCGTGCTTCTCCATCCTTTTGCAGGCGTACTGTCGGCCTACGGCATCGGGCTCAGTGAAGTGCGCGCCATCGAGGAACAGGCGGTGGAGCAGGAACTCGACGCAGGCATGATGGCGGAACTGAATGACACCGTGGCCCGGTTGACCCGCAAGGCCTTCGGTACTCTGCTTGAGCAAAATCTGGCCAAGAGCGACATTCATATCGAAGCCATGCTGCGGGTCCGCTACAAGGGCACCGACACCGCCCTTCTGGTCCACCACAACAAGGAAGAGAACATCCGTCTCGCGTTCGAGGCCGCCCATCGCCGCCAGTTTGGATTTGCCGACCAAGGCCGCCCTCTGATCGTCGAAGCCGTGTCGGTGGAAGCCGTGGGTGGAGGCGAGGAAGCCGAAGCGGTTGGAACACCAGCCTCCGCCGGACATGCGGCACGCAGCGAAGCCCGCATGGTGGTGAATGGTGAATGGCGGACCGTTCCGGTGATCGACCGCGGCGCAATCCGTGCGGGCGAACAGATTAGCGGCCCAGCGATCATCCTTGAATCGCACGGCACCAACATTGTGGAGCCCGGCTGGCGGGCCGAAGTTCGCGACGGCGGCGCACTCGTCCTGACCCGTCACGAAGCCCGGGCGGCGCTTTCTGCCAGTACCGAAGCCGATCCGGTGATGCTGGAGATCTTCAACAACCTGTTCATGTCCATTGCCGAGCAGATGGGTGCCGCGCTCGAAAACACGGCCCATTCGGTCAACATGAAGGAACGGCTTGATTTTTCCTGTGCGGTGTTTGACGAGCAGGGACGGCTCATTGCCAATGCCCCGCATATGCCGGTGCATCTCGGGTCCATGGGGCTGACCGTTCAAACCGTGATCGAACGCAACGCCGGCACCATTCGCCCCGGCGACGTCTACGCCATCAATGATCCGTACAATGGCGGCACCCACCTGCCCGATATGACCGTGGTCTCTCCGGTGTTCCTAGACGGCGAGGATGCGCCGCTGTTTTATGTTGCGGCACGCGGCCACCACGCCGACATTGGCGGGACGACGCCTGGCTCCATGCCGCCCGGGTCCACCACCATCGCCGAAGAAGGCGTCCTGTTCGACAACGTGACTTTAGTGCGCGACGGCGTGTTCCGCGAAGACGATATCCGCGCCCGTCTGGCGGCAGGCCCGTTCCCGGCACGCAACCCAGACCAGAACATTGCCGATCTGAAAGCTCAGGTGGCAGCCACGGAGCTCGGAGTGAAAGAGCTCAATCGCATGGTCCGCCAGTTCGGCCGAGACGTGGTGGTGGCCTATATGGAGCATGTGCGCCGCAACGCGGCGAACGCGGTGCGCCGGGTGATTGACGTGCTCTCCGATTGCCACTACCGCCTTCCCCTCGACACCGGGGGTGAAATCGCGGTCACCATTGGCATTGACCGAAAAAAACGCAGCGCCACCGTCGACTTCTCCGGCACCAGCCCGCAGGAAGCGAGCAATTTCAACGCGCCCAAAGCGGTGACAACCGCCGCGGTACTCTATGTTTTTCGCTGTCTTGTGGCGGACGACATACCGCTCAATGACGGCTGCCTGGAGCCGCTCGATATCGTCGTGCCCGAAGGTAGCATTCTGAACCCGCGCCCGCCGGCCGCGGTGGCGGCGGGCAATGTGGAAACCTCCCAGGCAGTGGTCAACGCACTCCTGCTGGCCCTTGGCGTGACCGGCGCAGCGCAGGGCACCATGAACAACGTCACCTTCGGGAACGAACGCTGGCAATATTACGAAACACTCGGCGGTGGCATGGGGGCCGGCGAGGGATTCGATGGTGCCAGCGGCATTCAATGCCATATGACCAATTCGCGCCTCACCGACCCGGAAGTGCTGGAATTCCGCTTCCCCGTTCTGGTCGAACGCTTTGCCATCCGGGAAGGCAGCGGCGGCGAGGGCAGATGGCGGGGTGGCGACGGGCTTGTGCGAAGCCTCAGATTTCGCGAGGGCATGACGGCGGGGATTTTGTCGAACAGCCGCACCGTGGCCCCGCCGGGACAGGCGGGCGGAGCCCCTGGCGCCAGGGGCCACAACCGGATCATCCGGGCCGACGGCACGGTAGAGGACTTGCCTTACGCCGCAGTGGCGGAGCTTCGATCCGGCGATATTCTGGAAGTGGAAACCCCGGGCGGCGGCGGGTATGGCGACCCCGATCCGACGGATCAGGCCAAATCATGAGACAGGGTTGACCTTACCGAAAACCACGGTCGTTCAGAAAATCACCCGACCGGATACGGGCAAGTCTCCTGACCGGGCGGTTGTAGAGATAGATCCAGGCGCTCAGGGTTTCGCCTTTCCCGGTCTTCACCATAACCGGCTGGCGGCGGAACAGGTCGGGCACCCCTTCATAGAGGTCAAGCTCCGAGAAGACTTGTGCCGGATTATCAAGCGCAAGCAGCAAACCTTTCACGCAATCCGCCGGATCATCAGACGCGACCGCACCGGGGTAGTCGGCAACCCGGTAGAGCCGCCCCTGAAAAACGGCGTCACCGACCCGCCGTCCCCGTTGCCACAACCAGGCCGCCATCGGGTTGGCCCGCGGGTCAAGCAAAGTACCGTAGACGAACAGATGGTCCGGCATGGTGTCCTCAGGGCTCATACCCCAGATTGGAACTGAGCCAGCGTTCCACCTGCTCCACACTGACGCCGCGGCGCCGGGCGTAGTCGGCGACCTGATCGCGGCCGATCTTTCCGACGCCGAAATACCGGGCATCCGGATGCGCGAAATAATATCCCGATACGCTCGCCGCCGGCATCATTGCGAAACTGTCGGTGAGCGAAATGCCGGCGTTTTCGGTGGCGTCCAGAAGCCGGAACAACTCCGGCTTTTCCGAGTGATCCGGACATGCCGGATAGCCGGGCGCGGGGCGAATGCCGCGATATTTTTCCTTGATCAGCTCTTCGTTGGAAAGCGCTTCATCGGGCGCGTAGCCCCAGAACTCCTTGCGTACCCGCTCGTGCAGGCGCTCGGCCAACGCCTCGGCCAGCCGGTCGGCAAGCGCCTTGAGCAAGATCGCATTATAATCGTCATGGGCGGCTTCGAACGCGGCCAGTTTGTCTTCGATCCCGTGGCCTGCGGTCACCGCAAAACCGCCGAGATAATCGGCAAGCCCCGTGTTCTTGGGAGCCACAAAATCGGCAAGACAGAAGTCGGGCCGGCCTTCGCGCTTGTCGATCTGCTGGCGCAAGAAATGACAGGTGGCGAGCACTTCCCGGCGCTCGTCATCAGTATAAAGCTCCACATCGTCACCAACCGCATTGGCCGGCCAAAAGCCGATCACCGCCCGGGCCGTCAGCCACTTTTCCGCGATGATTCTGTCCAGCATTTCGTTGGCATCTTTGAACAGACTGCGCGCGCTTTCGCCCACTGCCTCGTCATCCAGGATCCTGGGATAGGTCCCGGCCAGCTCCCAGGTGCGGAAGAACGGCGTCCAGTCGATCCGGTCCCGCAGATCGTCGAGCGGATAGTCGTCAAGCACCTTGATCCCGGTAAAGCTAGGCTTGGGCGGCGTGTAAGCCGACCAGTCGATGGGGAACGCACGCGCACGGGCCTCGTCAATTGGCAATAGACGGTCAGCCTTTTCGTTGCTCTGACGCCGCGCGCGCACCAGCGCGTATTCTGCGGCAATGTCTTCGGCGAACTGCTCGCGCAGGGTATCGCTAAGGAGCGCGCCAGCGACCCCCACGGCCCGCGACGCGTCAAGCACATGGACCGTTGGCCCGGAATAGTTGGGCGCGATCTTGACCGCCGTGTGGACCTTCGACGTGGTTGCCCCGCCGATCAGAAGCGGAATGGTCATGCCGCGCCGCTCCATCTCGGCAGCCACTGTGCACATCTCGTCGAGCGAAGGCGTGATCAGGCCGGACAGACCGATGATGTCCACCTTCTCGGCCTCCGCCGTGGACAAAATCGTCTCGAATGGCACCATCACGCCAAGGTCAATGACTTCGAAGTTATTGCATTGCAGCACCACACCGACGATGTTCTTACCGATGTCGTGCACATCGCCCTTGACGGTCGCCATCAGAATCTTGCCTTTTGGCCGATTGTCCTTGTTCCTGGCCTTTTCGGCTTCGATGTAGGGCAGAAGATGCGCCACCGCCTGCTTCATGACGCGGGCCGATTTGACCACCTGGGGCAGGAACATCTGGCCCGACCCGAAAAGGTCGCCAACAATGTTCATGCCGTCCATCAACGGGCCTTCGATCACGTCGAGCGGCTTGTCCGCCTTCTGCCGGGCTTCTTCGGTATCCTCCACGATATAGGTGGTGATGCCCTTGACGAGCGCGTGGGCAAGCCGTTTTTCCACCGGCTCCTGCCGCCAGGCAAGATCCTCTTCGCGCGCCTTGCCCTTTTCACCCTTGTACTTGTCGGCAATTTCCAGCAGACGGTCGGTGGCGTCCGGGCGGCGGTTGAGGATCACATCCTCAACCCGCTCGCGCAATTCCGGTGGAATTTCTGAATAAATGGTGATCTGGCCTGCGTTGACGATCCCCATGTCCATCCCCGCCTTGATGGCATGGTAGAGGAACACCGAGTGCATGGCCTCCCGCACCGGGTTGTTGCCCCGGAACGAGAACGAAATGTTGGACACCCCGCCCGACACGAGAGCGTGCGGCAATTCCGCCTTGATCCGCCGGGTTGCCTCGATAAAGGCGACTCCATAATCGTTGTGTTCCTCGATCCCGGTTGCCACGGCAAAGATGTTGGGATCGAAAATGATATCCTCGGGCGGGAAACCCACCTGTTCGGTCAACAGTCGGTAGGCCCGGGTGCAGATGGCAACCTTGCGCTCGACCGTTTCAGCCTGACCTTCTTCGTCAAAAGCCATGACCACCACAGCCGCGCCATAGCGGCGAATCTTGCGCGCCTGGTCGAGGAACGGCCCCTCGCCTTCCTTGAGACTGATGGAATTGACGATGCCCTTGCCCTGCAGGCATTTCAGACCCGCTTCGATCACCGACCACTTGGACGAGTCGATCATCACCGGGACCCGGCTGATATCGGGTTCCGACGCAATCAGGTTGAGGAAGGTGATCATGGCCTGCTCGGAATCGAGCATCGCTTCGTCCATGTTGACGTCGATGATCTGCGCACCCGCCTCCACCTGTTGGCGGGCCACATCGAGCGCCGCCTCATAATCCCCCTCCAGGATCAAACGTTTGAATTTGGCGGAGCCGGTGACGTTGGTACGCTCCCCCACATTGATGAAACTGGTTGTCGTACTCATGTCGCGGTCACGGTTGTAAAAGGGTCCAGACCGGCAAGCCGAAGGGCTGGCACGTGGTCCGGTACGCGGCGGGGCGGAACGTTGGCGACCGCGTCCGCGATGGCACGGATATGCGCCGGCGTGGTGCCGCAACAGCCTCCAACGATATTGAGCAGTCCGGCCCGCGCCCACTCTGCGATATGCGCCGCCATATCGTCCGGTGTCAGGTCATAGCCGCCAAGCTCGTTGGGCAGCCCGGCGTTGGGGTGGGCCGATATGTGCGTATCGGCCACCTTGGACAGCAAGACCAGATGCTGGCGCAGCTCCTTCGGGCCAAGCGCGCAATTGAGCCCGATACTCAAGGGATTCGCATGGGCAACCGAATACCAGAAGGCATCCGCCGTCTGACCGGAAAGCGTGCGTCCCGACGCGTCGGTGATGGTACCCGAAATCATGATCGGCAAGGCGACGCCAATGGCGTCGAACACGTCCAGCACAGCATAAATCGCCGCCTTGGCGTTCAATGTGTCGAAAATGGTTTCGATCAGGATCAGATCCGCACCACCTTCGATCAGGGCGCGGGTCGCCTCCGCGTAGGCCGCGACCAATTCGTCGAAGGTAATGTTGCGCAGCCCCGGGTTATTGACGTCGGGTGACAACGACGCGGTGCGGTTGGTAGGGCCCAGAACACCCGCTACATAGCGCGGCCGATCCGGAGTTTCGAAACTGTCTGCAACGGCGCGGGCGAGGCGCGCCGCTTCGCGGTTGAGGTCCGGCACCAAAGCCTCCATGCCATAGTCGGCCTGACTGATGGTGGTGGCGTTAAAGGTGTTGGTCTCGATGATGTCGGCACCCGCCTCCAGATAGGCGGCATGGATATCGCGAATGATGTCCGGGCGTGTCAGGGTGAGAAGATCATTGTTACCCTTGACGTCCTGTCGCCAGTCGGCAAACCGCGCACCGCGGTAACCGTCTTCGTCAAGCCTGTATTGCTGTATTGCCGTGCCCATGGCGCCGTCCAGTACCAGAATCCGCTCGCCGAGCAGGGCGGGCAGCCGGTGAAGCCGTTCATCACGATTCATGGTTTTGTCCCTTCGCCCCTGGGTCTCACCCCGAGAGTATGGCAGATGGCATAGGTGAGCGCCGCCCGGTTCAAGGTGTAGAAGTGAAACTCGGTCACGCCTTCGTCGTAAAGTCGCCGACAAAGTTCGGCCGATACCGCAGCCGCCACCAGTTGCCGGGTGGCCGGATGGTCATCCAGCCCCTCGAACAATTCGGCCAGCCAGTCGGGTACCGTCGCCCCGCACCGCTTCGAAAAATTGACAATACCCTGGAAGTTGGTCACCGGCATGATGCCGGGGACCAGTGGCACCGCGATTCCGGCAGCGGCCACCCGATCGCGCAGTCGCAAGAACAACGCCGGATCAAAGAAATACTGGGTAATGGCGCGGGTCGCTCCGGCATCCACCTTGGCCTTCAGATTATCAAGCTCGGCGGTCCAGTCCGGACTGTCCACATGGCGCTCCGGATAGGCAGCCACGCTGATCTCGAAGTCGGCGATGCTCTTTAGTCCGGCGACCAGATCGGCCGCATTGCGGTAGCCTTCCGGATGGGGCCGATAACCAGCCTCCCCTTCCGGCGGATCGCCCCTGAGCGCCACGATATGGCGGACGCCTTCGTCCCAGTAGCGCCGGGCGATCGCGTCGACCTCGGCCTTGGGAGAGCCAACACAGGTCAGGTGGGCCGCCACCGGCAATTTCGCTTCTCTCTGAATGCGCAGCACCGTGTTGTGGGTACGCTCCCGCGTGGAACCGCCAGCACCATAGGTGACAGAAACGAATCGCGGCCTCAGGGGGGCAAGACCAGTCACCGTTTCCCAAAGGGTGCGTTCCATTTTTTCGGTTTTGGGCGGGAAAAATTCGAACGACACCTGAACGTCTCCCCGGGCAAACGCAAACAGGTTGGGGCGGAAGTCGCCGGCTTGGGCTATGTCTCCACTCATACCCGCGCCCCCTGACCGGGTTTGGTCGCTGACCAGACGGTTACTGTCAACTGCTTGTCCTTTCCTTCAAGATGCCTGACCGGTCCGGGTATCAGGCCCGCTGACCGGCACCAGCCGGCCACCTCGTCAGCGGCAAAGCCAAGCCGTCGATGCGCATGCTGTTCACGCAGAAACTCGACGTCGTGAGGCGCAAAATCGGCAATCACCACAAGACCACCAGGGCGCAGCACCCGAGCGCATTCGGCGATCGCCGCCTGCGGATCTTCTGCAAAATGCAGAACCTGGTGAAACAGCGCCACATCAACGCTTTCGCCATCCAGACCCAGGCGATACATGTCGCCCTGGCGCACCTGACAGTTATGCAAGGCCTTCTGTTCGATGTTGGCCCGTGCAACGGCAAGCATGTCCCGACTGAGATCAATCCCGAGGGCCCGTTCCGCCCGCGCCGCGAATATCTCGAGCATACGGCCGGTTCCCGTCCCCACATCGAGAAGATCGCCGATGGGCCGGTCACCCACGACGTCCAGTAGCGCGGCTTCGACTTCCTGCTCCGGCACGTATAGCGAGCGCAAACGGTTCCAGTCTGCCGCATTGCGCCGAAAATACTGTGCCGCGGCAGCCGCACGGCGTTCCCGCACCGCCTCGAGCGCCTTGGCGTCCGCCGCGATGGCGCGATCACCTTTCGAAATCAGGGAGACGATCCGGCGCGCCAGAGCCGTGTCGTCATTGCCGCCGTCAGCAAGGCGGTAGAACATCCACGTCCCTTCCCGGAAACGGTCCAGAAGCCCCGCCTCGCACAACAGACGTAGATGACGCGATACCCGGGGCTGGCTTTGGCCAAGAATTTCGGTTAGTTCAGTCACCGTCAGCTCGCCATGGTCCAGCAGCGCCAGAATACGCAGACGCGTCGGCTCCCCGGCCGCCTTCAGGGCAGCGATCAGTTGGTCCATTGATCTAGCATCTTCTGTCATCTTTAATGCACATATAAAGATATCTTTATATGTGCCTTGTACCCCCAAGCTGAACGGTTGTCAAAGGGGTTTGTTAACCCGTTTGTGACAAGGTGCCGCCGCTTAGCCTCTGGCGAGCGGGCCGGAGCTATGCTAACCACATGCCGGCAATGGGGGCGTGTGCCCGGAAACAGCGAAATCGCAAACAGGCAAGGGTCGGAGGAAGGACGCCTATGACCATCAGACAAGCACTGCACCTAATCGCGCGTTGCGCACTTGTGGCGATCATCAGCCTGTCCATCACGGCCTGCGCGCATCGCCCCCCGGAAAGTGATGCGGACGCGCTCGCGGAATACGAGCGGATCAATGACCCGCTGGAGCCATTGAACCGGGTCACGCATGACTTCAACATGGCCTTCGACACGGTCATCATGAAACCGATCGCGCATATTTATCGTGCCCTTGTGCCCGGTTTCATGCGCCGCGGAATCAGCAACGTTCTCGACAATCTGGCCGCACCGTTCATTTTGGCGAACGACCTTTTGCAGGGCGAGTTCGAGCGAGGCGGTGACACCCTGGCACGCTTCGCCATCAACACGACGGTGGGCGTTGGAGGCATTTTCGATCCCGCTGCCGAATGGGGCATCGAGAAACACAAGGAAGACTTTGGCGAAACCCTGGCGGTGTGGGGCGTCGGCGAAGGGTTTTATCTGGTGCTGCCCTTCCTTGGCCCTTCCAACCCGCGGGATTTCGCCGGCTTGATGGTTGAGTTTGTTGCTGATCCGACCAGCCTTTATCTTGATCACGAAGACCTGGAAGAGGTGGGCTACGCCCGCACCGCCCTGGAAGTCATTGATTTCCGCGAGCGCAATCTGGAAACCATTGACGACCTCAAGGCCAACTCCACGGACTTCTATGCAGCGCTGAGGAGCGCATACCGGCAGAACCGGGCGTTCCGTATCTCCAACGGCAGAAGCTCCGAGACCAAAGCCGAAGAAGAACTCTTCGAGACGGAGATGGACGAGGATTTCTAGAGAGCGTCCCGGGCCGCACGGACCGCGCGGCCCCCACCACGGGATCTTAGGTGGAGCCGGAGCCTTTCGGCACCCACGCTTTGGATCCGTGGATCACAGGTGGTCCGGCCGTCAGGCGCGCTGGAACTTACGATAGCGGATACGGTGCGGCCGGTCGGCCTCATCGCCCAGACGGCGGCGGCGATCCGCTTCATACTCCTGGTAGTTGCCCTCGAACCAGACGACGCGGCTGTCTCCCTCGAACGCCAGAATGTGGGTTGCAATACGGTCCAGAAACCAGCGATCGTGGCTGATGATCACGGCGCACCCGGCATAGGATTCAAGCGCTTCTTCGAGTGCACGCAATGTTTCCACATCGAGGTCATTGGTCGGCTCGTCTAGCAACAGCACATTGCAGGGACGCGCCAGCAGTTTGGCCATGTGAACCCGATTACGCTCACCCCCGGAAAGCTGGCCGACCTTTTTCTGCTGATCGGAACCCTTGAAGTTGAACGCGCCCACATAAGCACGGGTTGACACCTCGCGCTTGCCAAAGCTGAACATGTCGAGCCCGCCGGATACTTCCTCCCACACCGTCTTGTTGGCATCCAGCGCGTCGCGCGACTGGTCCACATAACCCAGTTCCACCGTATCCCCGATGGTCAGGGTGCCGGCGTCCGGCTTCTCCTGCCCAACGATCATGCGGAACAGCGTGGTCTTGCCGGCGCCGTTGGGTCCAATCACACCGACGATGCCACCGGGCGGCAGCCGAAAGTCCAGGTTCTCGAACAGCAACCTGTCGCCAAAGCCCTTGGTCAGGCCTTCAGCCACGATCACCGTATCACCAAGGCGAGGCGCGGGTGGAATGACGATCTGGGCCCGGGTCGGCGCCGCCTCGCGGCTTTGCTTGACCAGTTCCTCATAGGCCTTGATCCGCGCCTTGGACTTGGCCTGCCGTGCCTTGGGCGATTGCCGGATCCATTCCAGTTCGCTGGCCAGTGCACGCTGACGCGCCTCCTCGGCCCGGCCTTCCTGTTCCAATCTCTTCTGCTTCTGTTCCAGCCAGGATGAATAGTTGCCTTCCCACGGAATGCCGTTGCCGCGATCCAGTTCCAGGATCCAGCCCACCACATTGTCAAGGAAATAGCGATCGTGGGTGACCAGGATCACCATTCCCGGATAGTCCTGCAGATGCTTCTCTAGCCAGGCGACAGACTCCGCATCCAGATGGTTGGTCGGCTCATCCAGCAGCAGGATATCGGGGCGCTCCAGCAGCAGGCGGGCCAGCGCCACCCGGCGGCGTTCGCCCCCGGAAAGCGTCGCTACATCGGCATCACCGGGCGGACATCGAAGGGCATCCATCGCCACCTCGACCCGACTGTCAAGGTCCCAGGCGTCCGCCGCGTCGATCTGTTCCTGCAACTCGCCCTGCTCGGAAATAAGGGCGTTCATCTCATCGTCATCCAGGGGTTCGGCGAACCGGGCGCTGATCTCCTCGAACCGATCCACAAGCGCCTTCAGAGGCGCCAGTCCCTCCATGACATTGCCGAACACATCCTTTGTTGGATCAAGTTCCGGCTCCTGCGGCAGATAACCGACCCGAATGCCTTCTGCCGCCCAGGCTTCCCCGGTATAATCCGTGTCGATACCGGCCATGATGCGCATCAGGGTCGACTTGCCCGCACCGTTGACGCCGATGATCCCGATTTTGGCGCCGGGCAGGAAGGAAAGGGTGATGTTCTTGATGACCTGCTTGCCACCCGGGTAGGTCTTGCCCAGGCCCTTCATGACATAAACGTATTGGGGGGATGCCATCGTCACTTCCAGTCTTCGACAAGAATTTCGCGGCCTTAGATATCGCTTCTGCGCGCCCGATACAATGGGCTCGGTGCGCTGTCGCAAAAATATCCGGGAATCACGACAGACTTCTTGATATTTTTGTCACTTGTTAATCAATTGTGGTAACAAATCGCCTTCAAGGATGCGGGGAGGCGGTTTTGTTGAGACGTGTCGAGGCGCAGATTGTCTTTTTAGCGGTGTGTATGTTGAGTGCGCTGACAGGTCCGGCCCGGAGCAGCGACCAACTCGATCAGCGCGGCCCCAATAACGCGATCGCAACCCGCGACACCATCACAATTGGCCGCATCTCCAGCAAGCCGGCAAGGCAATACCGCAATCTGGACAAATTGAATCGGGCCATGGTCGACGCGATGAGCGATTTCGGCATTGGCAAT
>RFJA01000151.1 GCA_003695065.1 Alphaproteobacteria bacterium | reverse complement strand
GCGAGTCACTATCAATAACATTTTTTGTGCGGATAAAAAAAAGGACCAGAGATGAGGGAATTGCTGATCGCCGCGGCCTTTCTGACCGCCTCGGGCGGGCGCGCTCTCGCAAGCGGAGAGCCGGCTGAAACACAAGCTTCTTTCGAAATGGCGCAGTTAGAAACGATTACCGTGTATGCGACGCGCAATCCGATAACCGCATTCGATTTCCCGGGTGAAGTGACGGTTTTGGATCGTGATGTCATTGACGATTTCAACCCCTCGAAAATTTCGGATGTCTTCGAGGCGATTCCCGGTGCACAGTTCGAGGGCGGCCCCCGGCGGTCGGGCGAGACACCCTCCGTGCGTGGTCTTTCCGGTGAAGGCGTGCTCGTTCTTTTCGATGGAGCCCGCCAAAGTTTTCTATCGGGCCATGATGGTCGATTTTTTATCGATCCCGAGCTCGTGCGGACGGTCGAGGTGGTACGGGGGCCAACCTCGGCTCTTTACGGGTCAGGCGCGCTTGGTGGGGTGATTGCGCTGCGCACGATCACGGCCGGAGACATGCTCGGGCCTGGCGAACAGGTGGCGGTTCGCGTTGGGGGAGGGTTCCAGAGTGTGAACGATGAGTGGCGCACCAGCGGTACGATGGTTTGGCAGAACCCGGAGGACAGTGTAGATCTGGTCGGGAGTGTGTCCTATCGGGAATCCGGTGCGATCAGCCTTGGCAATGGCTTGAGTCTGCCTGCTGATGACGAAATCCTATCCTCTTTGCTCAAGGCAACTTTCAGGCCATCCGGCGATCTCGCGTTGTCCGCGTCCTGGATGCGATACAATGGCGATAGTGTCGATCCTAACAATCCCCAGGGCGGCTCGGTGTCAGGGCCGGGAAATCCGGATGTTGATCGTGACATTCGGACCGACAGCCTCCAGGGATCAGTGCATTATGCGCCGGCCGGCTCGAGTTTCGTGGATCTTGATCTCACGGTTTATCGGTCGGTGACCGAAGTCGAGGAAAACGAGCGCGACACGACGCGGATTATTTCCCGCAAGGTTGAGACGACCGGCGTGTCTGCCGTCAATCGCTCGCGAAGCGCGTTGGCGGAGACAATGGATATCACGTTCACCTATGGCGGGGAATTCTATGAGGACACGCAGGAGGGGCGCGATAACATGACGGCGGATGGCAGCCGTGGTGGCGTTCCCGACGCCCGGACACGCTTTTACGGTGCGTTTCTGCAGGCCGAGCTGACCGCGCGGTTGCCCTTTGGTGCTCCGGGGACTTTTTCCCTGATTCCGGGCGTTCGATGGGACCATTTCGAAACTGATGCCGAGGGCGAGCGCTCCAACAAGGACGATGCCGTTTCGCCGAAGATAGGTCTGTCCTATAAACCCGTCGAAGAGATATTGTTTTTCGCCAATTGGGCAGAGGCCTTTCGGGCCCCATCCATGGACGAAGTGTTCGCCGACGACGTCCACTTCCGGATCCCGAATTTCACCGTGTTTCCACCAGCGTTGGTGACCAATAATTTTGTTCCCAATCCGGATCTCGGGCCTGAAGACGCGGAATCTTGGGAAATCGGAGCGGGCCTGGACATCGACAACCTGTTTGTCGATGGCGACCGACTGAATGCGAAGGCGTCCTATTTCTGGTCTGACGTGCGCAACATGATCGACCTTGAGGTCAGCATTCCGGCGGGGTGTTTCGGTGCGCCCTTTCCGCCCTGCGGTTCGGGACCCGCGTTCGGAAATTTCAGCCGGTACGTCAACGTGAGAGACGCTGAACTGGATGGGTTCGAATTCGAAGCCCAGTATCAATCGACCTATATCTATGCACGGGCAAACTTCTCCTCCCTTGATGGCAAGGATACCAGCAGCGGCGCGTTCGTGGGGTCGCTGTCTCCGGACCGCTTCTTTCTCGATGCGGGGGTCAAATGGCCGGGTACAGGCGTGAAACTGGGAGGACGAATAACGGTTGCGGGGTCATTCGACAAGGTCAACGATCCGACGCTGGCGCGCGAGGGCTACGTAAAGGGCGACATCTACGCCGTATGGACCCTCGCCACCGGTCCACTGGAAGGCCTTCGAATCGACCTTGGCGTCGACAACCTGGCGGATACCAACTATGAGGTCGTCGCTGCCGGCGTCAGTCAGCCGGGGCGCAATTTCAAGGCGGCATTTAGCTGGCGCAAAGGGTTTTAAGCTGCGAACTGTTCGGTGGATCGAAGAGATCGGGTTGTCCGAGCCATCGTGCCGGACCGGTATGGCCAGCGGTATCTGCGTGCCTCCGTCGGCGAGCCTGGGCGGTGCAGGCGCGCGGTCCGCGCACTGTACCGTTTGCTCGATTAGAGCTGGCCACCGCATCTGATCGGAGGCGCTCCTACCATTCGATGAGCGCACGCCGTCGCGAAGCACTTCAGACGAGGCCAGCGCTTCAGACGCGCTTGCTCTCCGCCAGACGCTCCAGCACCAGAAGATGACGCGGAGTCAATCCGTCCTGCATCAGTTGCAGCAAAACCAGGCGGTCGCGGATGATCGCTCTGAGCGGTGGCTCGTCGGCGTTCAAGAACTGCCCAATTTGCGGATTGTCACTCATCCACATCTCCGTCAAGGTTACTCCCGGCCCACAGTAGGCGGCAAGCGTAGCCAACCGGTTAACAGAAACGGGCAAAAATATTTGATGCTTAAAATACATACGTATAATGTATTTAAAATAATTCTACATTCAGATTGAATTCATTTGCCGATTGCTTTACATGGTGCACTATGAGGCGGGATGACCATTCCGCAGGTTTCTGAGGGTCAAGCAGTGATGAACCTTGAAAAAGCCGTCAGGCACGATGGGGAAATGGGGGCGCTCGAGTCGGTTGTGATTCGCTTCGCAGGCGATTCCGGCGACGGCATGCAGCTTACCGGGTCCCAATTTACCGTGGCCACCGCGCTGGAAGGGAGCGATCTTGCCACCTTTCCCGACTTTCCGGCTGAAATCCGGGCGCCGGCGGGCACCACATTTGGTGTGTCGGCTTATCAGATCAATTTCGGATCGTCGCGCGTTCTGACCGCCGGTGATGCCCCTGATGTGCTGGTTGCGATGAACCCGGCGGCGCTGAAAGTGAATCTCGGCGATCTGCGCGAGTCCGGCATGGTGGTGGTCGACACCGGAGCCTTTACCGACAAGAATCTGAAAAAGGCGGGCTATGACAGCAACCCGCTGGAGGATGATACGCTCGCCAAGTACCAGACGCTGGAACTCAACCTGTCCCAGTTGACTCTGGAGTCGGTGAAGGATTTCGGTCTGTCCCAGAAAGAGGCGCTGCGCTGCAAGAACATGTGGACCCTGGGGCTGATGCTGTGGATGTTCGACCGCAAGCGCCAGCCGATCATCGAGTGGCTGGAGACCAAGTTCGCCAGCCGTCCGGAAATTGCCAAGGCCAATATTGCGGCGCTCAACGCGGGCCATGCCTACGGTGAAACGGCCGAACTGTCTGGCGCGCTCAAGCGCTACAGTATCGGAAAGGCAGAGCTGGAACCGGGCATCTACCGCACTGTCACCGGCGGCCAGGCGGTCGCCTGGGGACTGGTGGCCGGGGCGCAACTGGCGGGTCTTCAGCTGTTCTTCGGTTCGTATCCGATCACCCCGGCGTCGCCTGTTCTGCACCATTTGTCGGGGATGAAAGAGTTTGGCGTCATTACGTTCCAGGCCGAAGACGAGATTGCGGCTGTGTGCGCAGCCATTGGCGCCTCCTACGCGGGGGCGCTTGGGGTGACGTCGAGCTCGGGGCCCGGGGTGGCGCTCAAGGGAGAGGCCTTGGGCCTGGCGGTCAGCACTGAACTGCCGCTTGTGGTCATTAATACCCAGCGCGCCGGGCCGTCCACCGGCCTGCCCACCAAAACCGAACAGTCGGACCTTTATCAGGCGCTGTTCGGGCGCAATGGCGATGCGCCGATACCGGTGCTGGCGGCCGCAACGCCGGCCGACTGTTTTGACCTGGCGATCGAGGCGGTGCGTATCGCCACCAAGTATATGACGCCGGTCATATTGCTGACCGACGGGTATATCGCCAACGCGGCGGAGCCCTGGCGGCTGCCCGACCTCGATTCGCTGGAGGCGTTCCCGGTGAAGTTTACCACGCCCGAGGAAGCCGAAGGTTTCTATCCTTTCCGGCGCGACGAAAAGACCCTGGCGCGCAACTGGGCGGTGCCTGGCACGCCGGGTCTCATGCATCGTATCGGCGGGATCGAGAAAAGCTACGATACGGGGCATATCTCCTATGATCCGGCCAACCACCAGCGCATGACCGAGGTGCGGCGCGACAAGATACTGGGCATCGCAAACGATATTCCGTTGCAGACAGTCAGCACCGGTGAGGAAAAAGGCAAGCTCGCGATTGTCGGGTGGGGTTCCACCTACGGTGCCATCCAGCAGGCGGTACGCAAGGCGCGCGTCGAGGGCTACGACGTCTCTCATATTCATTTGCGTCACTTGTGGCCGTTGCCGCGCAATCTTGGCGAACTCTTAAGCGGGTTTGAACAGGTGATCGTGCCCGAGATGAACACCGGCCAGCTTGTCAACCTGTTGCGCGCCCAGTATCTGATTCCGGCCGAGCCGGTGAACAAGATTTCCGGTCAGCCGTTCAAGATTGCGGAAATCCTCGATGTAATTCGGGCCAGGCTTGGAGGCGCCCAATGAACAAACCAGTGACCAAACTAAGCCCAAAGGACTTCGCCACGGACCAGGAAGTGCGGTGGTGCCCGGGGTGCGGTGACTATGCCATCCTCAAGGCGGTACAGAAAACGCTGGCCGACATTGAGGCCAGGCCCGAAAACACGGTCTTTGTTTCCGGTATCGGCTGTTCTTCCCGGTTCCCCTATTACATGGCGACCTATGGCTTCCACACCATCCATGGCCGGGCGCCTGCCTTTGCCACCGGGATAAAGCTGGCCAACCCCAACCTCGACGTATGGCTGGTCACCGGTGACGGTGATGGTCTGAGCATCGGCGGCAACCATCTGCTTCATGTGCTGCGCCGGAATGTGGACCTGCAGGTTTTGCTCTTTAACAACGAGATCTACGGCCTGACCAAGGGGCAGTACTCGCCCACTTCGCATATTGGCACGCGCAGCCCGTCGACGCCCTATGGGTCGGTTGATGCGCCCGTATCACCGTGCGCGTTCGCACTCGGGGCCGGGGCGCGGTTCATCGCCCGTGGAATCGATACGGGTCAGAAGCAGCTACCCGGTATCCTAGCCCGCGCCCATGCCCACAAGGGTGCGTCGTTTGTGGAAATTTTCCAGAACTGCATTGTCTACAACGACGGTGTGTTCAACGACTTCACCGAAAAGGCCGCGGCGGCGGATGCCCAGCTTCATGTGGAGCACGGCAAGCCGATGATTTTCGGCAAGGATGGCAACAAGGGGCTGCGCCTGAAGCAGGATCGCTTCGAGATCGAGGTTGTCACCATCGGCGAGAACGGTGTGACCGAGGACGATATCCTGGTCCATGACGAGACCAACGCAGCGCTCGCTCATTTGCTGTTCACGCTGCCGCATCCGGCTTTTCCGGTGGTTCTGGGTGTCATCTACTGCAACCCGGCGCCCGCTTCCTACGAAAGCGCGGTACACGCCCAGATCGACGCGGTCAAGGCCGAGCGCAGGACCGCGGATCTCAAGGCGGTGCTCAAGAAGGGGCGGACCTGGGAGGTTCGCTAGGTTGGAAGCCGGGCCCCTATCGCGGGACCAAATATGAGTTTACGGCCTAAAAAGGCCGCCGGCTTCTCAGGGCTGCCATCAGCGTGCCTTCATCCAGGTAATCCAGCTCTCCGCCCACCGGTACCCCGTGGGCGAGCTGGGTGATGGTGACTCCCAGCGGTGCAAGCCGGTCCATCAGGTAGTGGGCGGTGGTCTGGCCGTCCACGGTTGCGCTGGTGGCGAGAATGACCTCGCCGGGGGTGTCTTCACGCACCCGGTTGACCAGACCGGCCACGTTGAGGTCTTCGGGGCCGATGCCGTCCAGAGCTGACAGGGTACCGCCCAGCACATGGTACAACCCGCGGTAGACCCCGGCACGCTCCAGGGCCCACAGATCGGCCACGTCCTCGACCACGCAGATCACGCTGCGATCGCGTTTCGAGTCGGTGCACAGCTTGCACGGACTGACGGTATCCAGATTGCCGCAGACCGGGCAGGGGGCGATACGTTCCAGTGCCGTCTGTAGCGCGCGGACCAGCGGCGCCATCAGGCTTTCCTTGCGCTTGATAAGCTGAAGGACGGCGCGCCGGGCCGAACGCGGCCCAAGACCGGGCAGCCTGGCAAGCAACCGGACCAGATCGTCGATTTCGTTACCAGTAACAGGGGCGCGATCGGTCATGGCATCCAGGGTCCGGACCCTAGAACGGCAGCTTGAAGCCGGGCGGTAGCTGCAAGCCGCCGGTCAGCTTGGCCATTTCCTCGGCGCTCCTGGCTTCCACTTTGGCCTTGGCATCGCCATGGGCGGCAACGATCAGGTCCTCCAGCACTTCCACGTCGTCAGGCACGATCAGTGACGGGTCGATCTTGAGCCGGACCATTTCGCCCTTTCCATTCAGCGTGAGCTTCACCAGGCCGCCGCCGGCGCTCCCTTCGATTTCCATGCTGGCGAGCGCGGTCTGCATTTCCTGCATTTTTTCCTGCATCTGCTGCGCCTGTTTCAGCATCTGGCTCAGATTTTTCATGCGCGTATCTTCCCTAATCCTGGTCGTCGGCCGGGCTGGCATCGTCGGGATCGACGGCGTCCGGCAACGTCTCGATGTCTCGAATATCGTTAATGGTGGCAGTGGGAAAAACCATTTGGATTTCCCGAACCAGCGGGTGCGCCTCCACCTCCCGGCGCAGTCGCGCAATCCGTTCAAGCTCCTTTTCCCGGAGCGAGGCGTCTCCCCGCTCGCTGGACAGGCTGACCACCCAGCGCTGGCCGGTCCATTCCTGCAGATGTTTCATGACCCGGTGCGGCAAGTCCGGCGGGGCTTCGTCCTTCAGGCTGATGTCGATGCGCCCGGGCGCGAAATGCACCGGATGAACGTGATCACTGAGATGCACCGCCAGACGCATTTCGCGCTGGTCTTCGAATAGCGCCACCAGTTCCTCGAAATTGCGCGGTGCTGGCAGGTGGGAGGTTTCCGGCTGCATGGTTTCGACGGGATCGGGCGCGCATTCCGGTTGCCCCCCGCCGGAGGCACGAGGCGCAGCCTGGGACGCGGCTTGTGGGGAGTCATGCTGTTGGTGCGCCCGCGGGGCCGAATTTTCGGGGCGGGCTGGTGGCGCGGGCTGTGCTGGCGCCCTTTTGCCTGCCGGCGCGCCGGCCCGTCCGCCGTGACTGAGCTTTTTGACCAGATCGGCGGGGCTTGGCAGGTCCGCGCTGTAGGCCAGGCGCACAATCATCATTTCGGCGGCGGCAATGGGCGAGGGCGCCATGCGTGCTTCCTGCAGGCCTTTGAGCAGCATCTGCCAGCTTCTTGTCAGCACCGGCATGGAAAGGTCGCGGGCCAACTCCTGGCCCAGCTTGCGCTCCGCCTCGCTGGCCATGGCATCGTCTGCCGCTTCGGGCGCCACCTTGAGCCGGGTCAGCCAGTGCACCACCTCCAGCATGTCCTGCAGGATCATCACTGGGTCCGCGCCATGATTGTATTGACCCCGGAGAAGGTCCAGCGCTGGCGCGGTCTTGCCGCTCATGACGACCCGGAACAGATCCATCACCTGGGCCCGGTCGGCGAGTCCGAGCATGTCGCGCACCTGTTCTTCGGTCACCTTGCCGGCGCCGTGGGCGATGGCCTGATCAAGCAGTGACAGGCCGTCGCGCACCGAGCCTTCAGCCGCCCGCGCGATCAGCGCCAGCGCGGCTTCATCAATGTCGGCTTCTTCCTTTGAGGCGATCGCCGCGAAATGGCTGACCAGCTTTTCCGCTTCGACCCGCTTCAGATCGAAACGCTGGCAACGCGATAGAACGGTCACTGGCACCTTGCGGATTTCGGTGGTGGCGAAGATGAATTTCACATGCTCGGGCGGCTCCTCCAGCGTCTTGAGAAGCGCGTTGAACGCGCTCTTCGAGAGCATATGCACTTCGTCGATGATATAGACCTTGAACCGCGCCGAGACGGGGGCATAGCGCACACCGTCAATGATTTCCCGGATATCATCGACGCCGGTGCGGCTGGCTGCGTCCATCTCCATCACGTCCACATGACGCGACTGGGCGATGGCCTCGCAGTGTTCGCACTTGCCGCACGGGTCCACTGTGGGATCGCCGGTGCCATCCGCTCCGATGCAATTGAGCGCCATGGCAATGAGTCGCGCCGTGGTGGTCTTGCCTATGCCGCGTACGCCGGTGAGAATGAAGGCATGGGCCAGCCGCCCACTTGCAATGGCGTTTGAGAGCGTGCGAACCATGGCCTCCTGGCCGATGAGTTCGGAAAAGGTCTGGGGACGGTACTTGCGTGCCAGCACCCGGTAGGGCTGGTTGCCCGCCGTGGTCTGGGTGCCGGTCTGGTCGTCCATGCGGATTCCTGCTTGTCTCCGGAGTGCGCGCCGTCGGGTGGGAGATTGGACAGGCGACCCAAGCGGAACTCGTTACGGCTGCTTCCTTCCGGACCTGACCGGGTTGGCGAGGCGCTTGCCCGCCGCCAATCTCCCGGGCCAGTATATCGGATATTTGCGTGGCCGTGACAAGGGCAGGGTACAAAAAAGGGAGTGCGAGAGGTGGACTCAACGGCGATCGAAGGTCCGGGTATGGCTTTTCAGGGGGGCAGTCTCGACCGGCTTGAACACCTCCGGACAGACTAGAAAGCCGTGGACGAACTGCGCCGTCGGGAAACCAGCCGATTCGCACTGTTTCGGGATTTGCAACCGTTATTGTCCCGGTCAGGTGCAATCAAGTGGGTTCGCTCGGAAAAGCTGGAGCAGGCG
>RFJA01000150.1 GCA_003695065.1 Alphaproteobacteria bacterium | reverse complement strand
GGCGAGATCGCAGCGCTCGTCGTGGCGCTGGGCAAGGAAGCGTTCGAATGCCGGATGGTAGGCGATTGCCTCGTCGACCTCCGGATTGGTGCCTTGGCGATAGGCGCCGAGGCGAATCATTTCCTCCATGTCGGCGTAGGCCGCCAGATGCTTGCGTGCAGCGGCGATGACGCGGTTTTCGTCCTCGCTATTGCATTGCGGCATGGTGCGTGAAACCGACCGCAGAACATTGATTGCCGGGAAGCGGCCACGCTCGGCGATCTGACGTTCCAGCACGATATGGCCGTCGAGGATGCCACGCACGGCGTCGGCCACCGGCTCGTTATGGTCGTCGCCGTCCACCAGCACCGTAAACAGACCAGTGATCGCGCCAGCCCCGACACCGGGCCCGGCCCGCTCCAGCAGTTTCGGCAGTTCGGCAAAGACGGTTGGTGTATAGCCCTTGCTTGCGGGCGGTTCGCCCGTGGACAAACCGATTTCCCGCTGTGCCATGGCGAACCGGGTCACGCTGTCCATCAGGCACAGAACCTGATTGTCGCGGTCGCGGAAATATTCCGACAGGGTCATGGTGAGGTAGGCGGCTTGGCGCCGCATCAGCGCCGATTCGTCCGACGTGGCGACCACCACGACGCTGCGTGCCAGACCTTCGGGTCCCAGATCGTCTTCGATGAATTCCTGTACCTCGCGGCCGCGTTCACCAATCAGACCAATCACCGCCACGTCGGAGGCGGTATAGCGTGCCAGCATCGACAGAAGTACCGATTTGCCCACGCCGGAGCCCGCGAAGATGCCCATGCGCTGGCCCTTGCAACAGGTGACAAAACTGTTGAGGGCGCGCACGCCCAGGTCGATTTTCTCACCGACGCGCCGGCGCTGGTGGGCCGCCGGCGGCTGAGCCCGGAGCGCGTAGGCCGCGCCTCCTTGCGGAATCGGTCCCTTGCCGTCTATCGGTTCGCCGAGGGCGTTGACCACGCGCCCGAGCCATCCCGGCGAAGGATACACCACCGGCTCGGGATCCGACACATAAGCCTTGCAGCCGACCCCCACGCCTTCGAGCGGGCCAAACGGCATGACCAGCGCGCGGTCATTGCGGAACCCCGTGACTTCCGAGGGAATGCGCCGACCACTGCGGGTCTCGATGTCCACGCGCCCGCCAACGCTGAGCGCCCGGTGCGCCCCGGCCACTTCGACCAGCAATCCCTGGACACCCACCACACGACCATATTTGAGCGTTGGCTGTAACCTTTCGATATCGGTGAGGAGGGTCTGCAACGGCGGCCTCGTTTCTCCAGGACATTGAAACCGTCACCGGGGACAGGGCGATTCCCGGCGGCAGGGTCATCATCGCGCAAAGGGTTTAATGATGAGTAAAACGAATTCCGGTCACCCGGTGTGCGGGGACAATGCGCAATTAACCCCGCCTAACATACTCTTAAAATTTCCTCTTCCGGTTACCAATTCTTAACCATCTGTGTTAATCATCGTAAATAGTTAACGAGTAACAAGCCGCTTTAGGGATGAAGCGCAAGAAGGTTTGAACAAGGGGATTTTAGCAATGCGCGTCCTGCTCATAGAAGATGATCCGGCGACGTCGAAAAACATCGAGCTCATGCTGTCGTCGAAGGGGTTCAATGTTTTTGGCACAGATCTTGGTGAGGAAGGCCTCGACCTTGGGAAGCTCTATGATTACGACATCATCCTTCTCGACCTCAATCTGCCCGACATGAACGGTTATGATGTCCTCAAGAAGCTTCGACTGGCGAAGGTGGATACGCCCATCCTGATCCTTTCGGGCATGGGAGAGCTGGATGACAAGGTCAAGGGGCTGGTGTCCGGTGCCGACGATTACCTGACCAAACCGTTTCACAAGGAAGAACTGGTGGCCCGGATTCAGGCCATCGTTCGCCGCTCAAAGGGGCACGCCCAGTCGATTATCCGGACCGGCAAGCTGGCCGTGAATCTGGACGCCAAGACGGTCGAGGTGGATGGTCAGAACGTGCATTTGACCGGCAAGGAATATTCCATGCTCGAATTGCTGTCACTGCGCAAGGGGACGACCCTGACCAAGGAGATGTTCCTCAATCATCTGTATGGCGGTATGGACGAGCCCGAGCTCAAGATCATCGACGTGTTCATCTGCAAGCTCCGCAAGAAACTGGCGGCGGCCACGGGCGGTGAAAACTATATCGAAACGGTGTGGGGGCGGGGCTATGTGCTGCGCGATCCCAAGGAGCAGTCGGCGGAGAGTGACAAACAGGTGGCTGTGGCCGGCTGATCCCGGAAGGGCGCCGGCGTTGCCACCTGGTCCGCGCGCGGAACAACAACAAGGGAGGCCTACGGAGCCTCCCTTTTTCCATGGTGTCGTGCCCGGCGCGGTAAGGCGCCCCGGGGTCAAACCGCAGCGGATTTCAGGTCGCTCGGCCCCTCGAAACCACCGGCGCGGGCTTCGGCAGTCACATACAGGCCGCGCTGGCCAGGCACCGGCTTGAACCGGTCGGTGATCCCGAGCACCGTTTCGGCAGCGCCAAGAAACAGCATGCCGTGGGGTGGCATGATGTTGTGGATGCGGTTCAGAATATCGGCCTTGGTATCCTGGTCGAAGTAAATCAGCACGTTGCGGCAGAAGACGACGTCGAATTTCCCAAGCGTTCTGAAGTCGTTGAGCAGATTGAACTCTTGAAACTGAACCATCTTGCGGATGTCGTCCTTGAGCTGCCACATCTCGCCGGTCTGTTCGAAATGGGCCATCAACCGACGGATGGGAAGGCCGCGCTGTACCTCGAACTGGGAATAAATTCCTGCGCGCGCCTTGTTCAGAACGGCCTTGGAAAGATCGGTGGCGAGAATCTCGATGCGCCAGTCAGCCCACTGGTCGGCGTCTTCATTCAAAATCATCGCCAGCGAATAGGGTTCCTGCCCTGTCGACGCGGCCGCACACCAAATCCGGATCCTCCGGGTGGCGGCATTGCGGGCCCGCAAGCTCGGCATCACGTGCTCCCGAAACAGATCGAACGGTTTGCCATCGCGGAAAAAGAACGACTCGTTGGTCGTCATGGCTTCGGTCACTGCCTCGATGAGCTTCTCATCGCGCTCGCGCTGGATGAGCTGAACGAGCTGGTTGATGCCGTCAAGCCCCGCCTGACGTGCGATCGGGGTCAAGCGGTTCTCCAGTAGATAGATCTTCTCCCGGGTTAGCTGGAGGCCGGACCGTTGCTTGAGAAGAGAAGCGATGAAGTCGAATTCCTCCGGTCTCATAGGCGCTCTCCTCTAATCAGACGACATACGGCGCCGCCCAGTTCCGGCAGAGGGAGAATGGCGCTCGCCAGGCCGGCGTTGGCCACTGCCCCCGGCATTCCCCAGACCACGCTGGTTTCCTCGTCCTGGGCGAGAATGGTCCCGCCTGCGTCCGCGATATTGCGGCTGCCCGCCAATCCGTCCTGGCCCATACCGGTCAACATCACGCCCAGCGTCGCTGCGCCATAAACCTGGGCGGCACTGCGAAACAACTGGTCAACGGCCGGGCGGCAATAATTTTCCGGCGGATCCTGATTGAGGCGAATAACGGCCTTTCCGTTTTCCTTGACCACGGTCATGTGGTGGTCGCCAGGGGCGAGATAGAAATGCCCCGGCTGGACAACCTCGCCATCCTTGCCTTCACCCCCCGGCAGGTTCAGCGTGCGAGACAGGTGATCGCCGAGAATGGCGGTAAAGGTTGCCGGCATGTGCTGGGTGATCAGGATCGGCAGGTCGGTCTTGCCGCACAGTTCCCCGAGAAACTTGAACAAGGCTTGCGGACCACCGGTGGAGCTGCCGACCACGAGAACCTTGGGGCTAACCAGGGACGCCTTGCGCAGCTTGGGCAGCGGCCGTTCACTGGACTGTGCCGCGTTGGCAATGCTGGTCATCACCGGGCGCTTGAGCGCAGAAGGCAGGGCGCCGTCGCGTTCCTGGCGGGCGACCGCCCCCAGTGCCTTGACCTTTTCGATCACCTGCCTGCGGAAGTCCTGCGAGGCATTGACCTCGCGGTTTGATTCGGGTTTCGGGATATAGTCCGCAGCCCCGGCCCTGAGTGCCCGCAGGCTTATTTCGGCGTTGCGCCGGGTCAGGGTCGAGGCCATGACGACCTTGACGTGGGGCGCGAGTTCCATGATTTTGGGCAGCGCGGTAAGGCCATCCATTTCCGGCATTTCGATGTCGAGGATGACCACCTCGGCACGGGATGTGACCAGGTTGCGCAGGGCCATGACACCGTTGGCAGCGGATGCAACCACCGTTATCGCGGGATCCTCATTCAGCCAGCGCGAGATGAGACCTCGAATGATGGCGCTGTCATCGACAACCATGACGCGGTAGGCGTCGTCTGCAGACTGGTTCTGGGCGGGAACTACGGTCACCGGCAATACCTCTTACTCGTTCAAGACAGGAGCGCTTAGATCAGGCCAACCTGTTGAAACTTGGCTTCGATGATTTCCCGGTCAAAGGGTTTCATGATGTATTCGTCAGCCCCGGCCGAGATGGCGGCGCTGATATGACT
>RFJA01000149.1 GCA_003695065.1 Alphaproteobacteria bacterium | reverse complement strand
GTGTAGTCATCCTCCGAAAGCTCGGGGATGATCTTGTCGATGGTGATGTAGAGCTCGCTGCGGTCCTGCGCCGGGCCGGAGATGATGAGCGGTGTGCGCGCCTCGTCGATCAGGATCGAATCCACCTCGTCCACAATGGCGAAATTGAAGTCCCGCTGCACCAGCGCGTTCTTGTTGAACTTCATGTTGTCGCGCAGATAGTCGAAGCCGAGCTCGTTGTTGGTGGCATAGGTGATGTCGGCTTGGTAGGCGGCCTTGCGCTCCGCGTCCTGCACGCTTGGCACCACGCACCCCACCGTCAGGCCGAGAAATCTGTATATCTGGCCCATCCACTCGGAATCGCGCCGGGCCAGGTAATCATTGACGGTGACGATGTGCACGCCCTTGCCTTCCAGTGCGTTGAGGTAAGCCGCCAGCGTGGCGACAAGGGTCTTGCCTTCCCCCGTCTTCATTTCGGTGATGTTGCCGTCGTGGAGCACCATGCCGCCAATGAGCTGCACGTCGTAGTGACGTTGACCGAGGGTGCGCTTGGCCGCCTCGCGCGCCGTGGCGAAGGCGTCGACCAGAAGATCGTCGAGGCTGGCGCCGTTCGCAAGTTGCTGGCGGAACTCGACTGTGCGGGCCGCCAGCGCTTCGTCGGACAGCGCTTCGAGCTCCGGTTCCTTGGCGTTGATGGCCTCGACCCGTGGGCGGCATCGCTTTACATAGCGGTCGTTGCTGGACCCGAAAATTTTGCGACCGAGTTTGGCGAAACCCAACATAACCCCATCCAACTGTTGCGACGCCCCGGCATTGCGAGGGAAAATGTCTCGAATGCATCAGATAAGGGCGGGCAGGCCGCGTGTCAACGAAAGACCCGGCGCATGTGCAAATCCCCGTGGACAACGGGGGCGAAACTGCTTTTAATGCGGACCGTTTAACAAGAGGTAATCGGCATGGCCGTTATCACCAAGAAGTCACCACTGGCGCCGGCACGGTTTCCCAACATGCTTCCTGTGGCGGGGGTGGAGTTCGCCACCGTTGCCACCAACAGCCGCTACAAGGAGCGTGACGATCTCTTGCTGGTAAAACTGGCCGAAGGGACCCGGGTCGCCGGTGTGTTCACCCGTTCGCGGACGCCATCAGCACCGGTGGACTGGTGTCGGGACCAGCTTTCCCGGACCGAAGACCCCCGCGCCCGGGCGCTTGTCATCAATGCCGGCAATGCCAATGCGTTCACCGGCCGGGCAGGGCGTGAGACGACACAGGCGGTGGCCCGCGCGGTCGCCAAGGCCTTCGATTGCGAACCGGGCGAGGTATTTCAGGCGTCCACCGGGGTGATTGGCGTGCCGTTGCCCGCAACGGTCATTACGGATCATCTGGAAGCGCTGGCCGCCAATCTCAATCCCAAGGCCTGGGACAGGGCGGCCGAAGCGATCCGCACCACCGATACCTTTGCCAAGGGGGCTTGCGAGATCGCGCGGATCGACGGTCATCCGGTGGTGATTGGCGGAATCGCCAAGGGTTCCGGCATGATCGCGCCGGATATGGCAACCATGCTGGCGTTCCTGTTCACCAACGCGGCACTGCCGCCGGGCGTGTTGCACGACATCCTGGTCGATGCCACCGACCGCTCGTTCAATTGCATCACCGTGGACAGTGATACGTCCACCAGTGACACCGTGCTGGCGTTTGCCACCGGGCAAAATGCCAAGCATGACGCCGTGACGTCAGCCGACGATGGCCGTCTGGCGGAGTTCCGGGACAAGTTCCTGAAAGTCATGCAGGACCTTGCCCACCAGGTGGTCAAGGACGGGGAAGGCGCCACCAAGTTTGTCACCATTCGGGTCACCGGCGCCGAGGACGACAGGGCGGCACGCAGGATCGGACTTTCCATTGCCAACTCGCCGCTGGTCAAGACGGCCATCGCCGGCGAGGACGCCAACTGGGGCCGAATCGTCATGGCGGTGGGCAAGTCGGGAGAGGCCGCCGACCGGGACAAGCTGGTCATCAGCATTGGCGGTCAGCCGGTCACCCGGGATGGCATGGTACGGCCCGACTATGACGAGGCCGAGGCCACCGAGCACCTCAAGGGCCAGGATATCCACATCACTGTCGACGTGGGTGTGGGCAGCGGATCGGCCACGGTGTGGACCTGCGACCTGACTCACGATTATATCGCGATCAATGCCGACTATCGCAGTTGATCCCGCGCCGGAGATTCTGACGAAGCGGCTCTGCCTGCGGTTTTCGCGCATGGATGACCTCGACCGGTTGGTGGAGCTGATCGGTAATATTGACGTTGCCCGCTATCTCGCCCGGGTGCCGTATCCCTACAGTCGGCAGGACGGAGAAGACTTCATCCGGGCGACCATGAATGGCGTGACCAGGGACGGCGAACTGATTTACGCTATTGCGGATCGCACTGACGACAGCCTGATCGGTGCCTGCGGACTTATTCTGGGGGGCGACGCGGTGGAACTCGGCTACTGGGTGGGGGCGCCCTATTGGCGGCGAGGATTTGCCCGCGAAGCTGTCACTGCGCTGATTGATCTGGCTTTCGGGCCGCTTGGGCTGCGTGGCATCTACGCGGATGTGGCCATCGAAAATCAGCCATCCCGCGCGCTTCTGGCGGCCCTTGGCTTTCAGCAGACAGGCAAGGTTCCGGTCTACCAGATGGTAGAGCGTCGCTCTGTGGCGGGAGTGCGCTTTGAACTTGAGCCAGACCACTGGAAGGGGGCGCACTGGTGACCAACTGTCCCGAACTGGAGCTGAAACATCGCGCCGATCTGAGCACCCTGGTGGTGGCGGCGGTCGCCTTGGTGGACGTGGACGGTCGGGTTCTTATCGCCGAGCGGCCGCAAGGCAAGTCCATGGCGGGGCTTTGGGAATTCCCCGGGGGCAAGGTGGAACCGGGCGAGACACCGGAACGCGCACTCATTCGCGAGCTCAAGGAAGAGCTTGCCATCGACGTCACCGAAGCCTGCCTTGCGCCCTTTACCTTCGCGTCGCATCTCTATGATGAATTTTACCTGCTGATGCCGCTCTATCTCTGCCGGCGCTGGGACGGTGTGGTACGCCCCTGCGAAGGTCAGCGCATTCGCTGGGTACGACCGCTGGACCTGCGCAGCTATCCGATGCCGCCGGCGGACCAACCGCTTGTGGCGATGCTCCGGGATTTTCTCTAGTCGTCCGTTTTCTTTCCCAGAACATCGCCCAGGCTCGTTCGGGCGCTGCCGGGGGCAAGGGGTCTGGGCTGGCTTTCGTGGGGCGACCATGCGGTCAGATACAGCACATCGAAGGTGGCGGGAATCCGGCCGTCCGCGCCGGCATGACGCGCCGCATAGACTTCGGCCATGGCAAACACCGTGTCGCGACGGCTCAGGGACCGCCGCCGGTCGATGAGGGCATTGGTTTCTCCCATGCCGCGCAGGTCGCGCATCAGGGCAAACGCATTCTCATAGGTGACGGTGAGGCTGTCCACATCGACCATGGGCAGGGCGAATCCGGCACGTTGTAACAGGCTCCCCGCCGTGCGCACATCCACAAACGGACTGACACGGGGGCTGACACCGCCCTCCACCGCGGTTTCGGCCTCAAGGAAGGCCTGTCTGAGTTCGCGCAGGGTCTCCCCGCCCAGGAAGGCGGCGAGCAACAGGCCGTCCGGTCGAAGCGCCCGGCGAAGCTGGATCAACGTGCCTGGCAGGTCGTTGACCCAGTGAAGGCCGAGCAGACTGATGGCAAGATCGAACGCCCCGTCGGCGAACGGCAATGCCTCGTCGTCCGCGACCACGGCGCGACCGGCACCGCAGCGCAGCAAGCCACGGTCGAGATCGGTGCGCACCACCTCTGCCTGGCCGTAGCGGCGCGCCGCCAGGTCGGCCGCGATGCCGCCCTGATTGCCGATCACCAGAACACGATTGAAAGACCGGGTTATTTCGGAAAGCCGCTCGTCCAGGCGAGTGGCAATTTCGCGGAACAGGAAGTCGTGATCGGTGAAACGGGGCGCGGCTCGCAGTCGGCGCTGACGCAGCACCGCCCGGTCGAACGGACCCGGGACTCCCTTGCCACCGTCGGAGTGTTTGCTCCTGCCCACATCCTTTGTCATAGTGGCTATATGGCACGTCCGCGGTTGTTGCGAAAGTCGGAACCGACGCGCCGCCTTGTGGCGTGGAGCGCGCGCCTGACCGATGCGCTGTTTCCGGCCCGGTGTGTCGGCTGCGGGGTGGACGTGGACGCCCAGGGGCGACTGTGCGCCCGCTGTTGGCGCGACGTCAACTTTATCGATGGTCCGTCCTGCGCCTGTTGTGGCTATCCGTTCGACGTGAACCTGGGTGTTGATGTGTTGTGCGCGCGTTGTCTGGCCTCGCCGCCCGCCTTCGCGACGGCACGGGCGGCCTTTCGCTATGATGATGGTTCGCGCCGGTTGGTGCTTTCCTACAAGCATGGCGACCGGCTGGAAGCGACAGCGGCGCTGGCGAGCTGGCTGATGCGGGCGGCCCGGCCGGTGCTCGGCGAGGTGGATCTGGTGGCGCCGGTGCCGCTCCATCGCTGGCGGTTGCTGAAGCGACGGTTCAACCAGGCGGCGGAACTGGCGCGGGCGCTTGCCAGACAGGCCGACCTTGCCTATGCCGGAGACCTGCTGGTCAGAATCCGGGCGACCCGCACCCAGGGCGGGCTCAGTCGAACCGGACGGCAACGTAACGTACAGGGGGCGTTTCAGGTCAGCGGGTGCTGGAGCGTCGGGGTGCGGGGCCGGTCCGTATTGCTGGTGGACGATGTGATGACCACCGGCGCGACGGTGGACAGTTGCGCGCGGGCTTTACTGCGGGCCGGCGCGGGTGCGGTCCATGTGGTCACTTTGGCGCGTGTCGTGTAGCGGCGCTTCACCTCCGAATCTTCAATCGGCACTCGCGTTCTTGTACCGGCCGCCGCTTTTCCTATATAGAGCGGCAAGTTCGGTGGCCCACACGGGAGAAAACATGGCCCAGGTTGAAATCTATACGACGATGATGTGTCCCTATTGTTATCGGGCCAAGAACCTGCTGGAGAGTAAGGGCGTCGCGTACCAGGAGATTGATGTGGGTATGGACCCTGACCGCCGGGCCGAGATGATCGAGCGGGCTGGCGGGCGGCGGACCGTGCCGCAAATCTTCATCAACGGCCGGCATGTGGGCGGTAGTGACGAACTGGCCAGTCTGGATGCGGCGGGAAAGCTGGACGAACTTCTCGCCGGCTGAAGTCCGGCCAGGGAAAACATGACCGGGAGCCGGTATGGCTGACACACTGCGCGTTGCACTGGTGCAGATGACTTCGACCCCCGATGTATCCGACAACATCGCGGTTGCCGAGGCGCTGGTGCATCGCGCGGTCGCTGAAGGTGCGAATTTCGTGCTCACCCCCGAGGTGACGTCTCTGGTGGAGCCGAACCGCCGGCGATTGCTCGCCAAGGTGGTCGAGGAGACGGCCGATCCGGCGCTTGAGCGCCTTCGCAGGATGGCTGCGGACCACGGCATCTGGTTGCTGATTGGCTCGCTTCCGGTACGGGTGGGGCCGGAGAAGGTGGCCAATCGCTCGTTCCTGATTGCGGATGACGGAGCCATTGTGGCGCGCTACGACAAGATTCATCTGTTCGACGTGGTGCTGGGCGATGGAACCGATTTTCAGGAATCGCGCACCTATTTGGGGGGGCGTGAAGCCCGGATCGCCGCGTCGCCCTGGGGCAAGATCGGGCTCAGCATTTGTTATGACCTGCGTTTTCCCCAGCTCTATCGGGCCTATGCCCAGGCCGGGGCGCGCCTGTTGACCGCCCCGTCGGCGTTCACGCGGGTCACTGGCGAGGCGCACTGGCATGTGCTGGTGCGGGCGCGGGCCATTGAATGCGGTGCGTTCGTGCTCGCCCCTGCACAGTGCGGTTTGCATGCGCCAGGCCGTGAGTCCTACGGCCACAGCCTGATTGTGGACCCTTGGGGCAGAGTGGTGGGAGATGGTGGTGACGAGCCCGGCATCGTGGTGGCCGATCTCGATCTCGCGGCTGCGGACGAGGCGCGCCGCAAAGTGCCGTCCCTGTTTCAGGATGTGACATTCGAGTTGACATGACATGATCGTATTTGATCTTAGATGTACGCAGGGCCATACCTTCGAGGCCTGGTTCAAAAGCAGTACCGCCTACGAAGAGCAGCGCGCCGCCGGTGCGATTATTTGCCCGATGTGCGGCGACGTTCAGATCACAAAGGCACCCATGGCCCCCAATATCGCCACCGGCAAATCGGACCGTGCAGAGACCGGCGCGGCCCGGGCGGTCGCGACCCGGGACCGCGGCACCACCACCCACATGCTGGAGCCACAGCGGGAGCTGTTTCACCATGTCATGGAAAAGCTGCGCCATCACGTGGAGAAGAACTTTGACTATGTGGGCCGGGACTTTCCCGAAGAAGCCCGCAAGATTCACTACGGGGAAGTCGAAGCCCGCCCGATCTATGGCGAGGCCACGCCCCACGAGTCCCGGGAATTGCGTGAAGAGGGTGTTGATGTGATCGCCCTGCCGTTCCCCGCCAAGCGCGATTCCTGACATTAGTCCGGGCGGTGTGCCGAGACCATATAGTTGACATCCAGGTCGCGCTCCGACAGGGACCAGGCCCCGGCGAGCGGATTGTAAACGAGTCCTGTCTGATGATGGGGGACGAGGCCAGCGTCACGTATCAGCTCCGCCAGTTCCGAAGGCCGCAGAAACTTGCGCCAGTCATGGGTGCCGCGCGGTAACCATCGCATCACATATTCCGCCCCGACAATCGCCATCAGAAAGGCTTTCGAAGTCCGGTTGAGGGTCGACATGATCAAAAGGCCCCCCGGCTTGACCAGTTGACCCAGACTTTTGACGAACGACGCCGGGTCGGCCACATGTTCAACGATCTCAAGTGCGGTGACCATGTCGAACCGGGCGCCCGAGCGCACCAGGTCTTCGGCGGTGGTTTCGCGATAGTCGATGGTGAGCCCCTGCGCTTCGGCGTGGCGGCTCGCCACCTCAATATTCCTGGGAGCGGCGTCAATGCCGGTCACGGATGCGCCCAGCCGGGCGAGCGGTTCGGCCACCAGGCCACCGCCACAGCCGATGTCGGCGACGGTGAGGCCGGCCAGCGGCCGGAGATCATCCGGCCGGCGCGCAAAATGCTGGTTGATCCTCTGGCGCAGATACTGCAGCCGCGTCGGGTTGAGGCGATGCAGCGGCTTCATCGGGCCATTCGGATCCCACCAGGTCTGGGCCAGGGCATCGAACCGGGCCACTTCGTCACGGTCCAGCGAGGACGGTCTATCGGCGCGCGTCGGTTCGGTCGAATGTGGCGTGGTGTCGGTCATGGTTGCTCTTGACGGTTGGTTGGTTCGAACACCGTGATTGTGCCGTCTGCAAAGGGGACGGCCCCCCAAGCATAGCCCCTTGCGTCACTCCAAGCGAGGTCTTATGAATACGCGGGCTCTCGCCATGGTGGTTGCGGCGGGATAAACACAGTTCGGAATCGGTTATGGCGCGAATCGTTAAGAAATTCGGGGGGACGTCAGTTGCGGATATGGACCGCATCCGCAACGTGGCACGCCGCGTTAAGGCGGCCGTGGACGAGGGGCATGAAGTGGCTGTCGTGGTCTCGGCCATGGCCGGCACCACCGATACCCTGGTCGGGTACACCCGGGACGCTTCGCCAATGCATGATGCGCGGGAATACGACACCGTGGTCGCGGCGGGGGAACAGATCACCAGCGGTCTGCTTGCCCTGGTGTTGCAGGACATGGGGGTGCCGGCGCGATCCTGGCTCGGCTGGCAGGTCCCGATCCGCACCGACGGCGTGCATGGCGCAGCCCGGATCGAACATATAGACACCGCGGAGATAGAGAACCGTTTCAAGCAGGGCCAGGTTGCGGTGGTCGCCGGTTTTCAGGGGCTTGGGCCCGACAATCGCATCACCACACTGGGCCGTGGCGGGTCGGATACCTCGGCGGTGGCCCTGGCGGCCGCGCTCAAGGCGGACCGCTGCGACATCTATACCGACGTGGACGGGGTCTATACCACGGATCCGCGGATCGTGCCCCGGGCGCAGAAGATCCACCGGATCACTTACGAGGAAATGCTGGAAATGGCGTCACTGGGCGCCAAGGTGTTGCAGACCCGCTCGGTTGAGATGGCGATGAAGCACAGGGTTCGGGTCCAGGTCCGATCCAGCTTCGAGGATACCCCTGGAACACTCGTGGTCGATGAGGATGAAATCGTGGAACAACAGGTCGTCAGCGGAATTGCCTATTCCAAGAACGAAGCCAAGATAACGCTGGTGCGTGTTCAGGACAAACCCGGCACCGCCGGCTTTATTTTCACGCCCCTGGCAGACGCCAACATCAATGTGGACATGATCGTTCAGGACGTGTCGGAAGACGGGAAGATGACCGATCTCACCTTTACCGTGCCGGCGGATGATCTGGAGCGGGCGGTTGCGGTGATCGAGAAGCACCGGGACGATTTTCCGTTTGAACGGATCATTGCGGATCGCGATGTGGTCAAGGTGTCGGTGATCGGGGTTGGCATGCGCAGTCACGCCGGTGTTGCGGCCACCATGTTCCGGGCGCTGGCCGAGAAGGGCATCAACATCAAGGTGATCTCCACCAGCGAGATCAAGATCAGTGTCCTGATCGACGCGGCCTATACCGAGCTGGCGGTTCGGGCCCTGCACACGGCCTACGGCCTCGATGCCTGATGCAGTCACGCCGGGGACGCGCGAGGGGAGAGATGTTTTGGGACAGGATACCGGACGGACGGTAGGCGCGAAAGGGCTTGCCAGGCTTGACGAGCTTTGGGCGCGCGGCCGGGCGTTTCTGGGGACGCGTTACGCCATTCTTGGCGGGGCCATGACCTGGGTTTCGGAGCGCCATCTGGTGTCCGCCATTTCCAATGCGGGCGGCTTTGGTGTGGTTGCTTCGGGCAGTATGTCGCCGGCGTTGCTGGACCAGGAAATCAAGGGCACCGCCGCGCTGACCACGAAACCTTTCGGAGTCAACCTGATCACGTTGCACCCCCAGCTCAATGAGCTGATTGACGTGTGCATTGCCAACCGGGTCGGCCATGTGGTGCTTGCCGGCGGATTGCCGCCGGGTGACGCGATTCAGCGCATCAAGGACGGCGGGGCCAGGGTGATCTGTTTCTCGCCAGCGCTGGTTCTGGCCAAAAAGCTGGTGCGTTCGGGCGTCGATGCGCTGGTGATCGAAGGGTCCGAGGCCGGAGGCCATATCGGTCCGGTATCGCTGAATGTGCTCGCCCAGGAAATTCTGCCGCATGTCAGGGACGTACCGGTTTTCGTCGCGGGCGGCATTGGTCGCGGTGAAGCGATGGCGGCTTTTCTCGAAATGGGCGCGGCGGGGGTACAGCTTGGCACGCGGTTCGTTTGTGCAACCGAGTGCATCGCTCACCCCAATTTCAAACAGGCCTTCATTCGTGCGGCGGCCCGGGATGCGGTCCCGTCGGTACAACTGGATCCGCGTTTTCCGGTCATACCGGTCCGCGCCCTAAAGAATGCCGCTACGGAACGATTCATGGAGACCCAGCGCCGCGTCATCGAGCGCTTTCAGGCCGGGGAAATCGACCAGGAAGCGGCCCAGCTTGAGATTGAGCACTTCTGGGCTGGCGCCTTGCGGCGCGCCGTGATCGACGGCAATATAGAGGACGGTTCGGTCATGGCCGGGCAAAGTGTGGGGATGGTCAGAAAAGAGCAACCTACAGCCGAGATTATTGAAGAACTGGTCGCCCAGGCGGCGGCTTATCTGGACGAGTGAATGCTGCCGGTCTCCTGGGCCGGCTAAGGGGAGAGAGACTGCGTGAGTGCCGTACCCACTGGGCCCCGACTCCTCCTGCGCCGTTTGCGCGAGGTCATGGCAAGTGACCTGCCTGCCCAGAAAAGACTCGACCAGATCGTTCGCCTGATTGCCGCCAACATGGTGGCGGAGGTATGCTCCATCTACATCGCCCGGGGCGGCGAGGTTCTTGAGCTTTTTGCCACCGAGGGCCTGAAAAAAGAGGCGGTCCACAAGACCCGACTGCGATTCCACGAAGGGCTGGTTGGCGAAATAGCTGCGACCGGAGAGCCACTCAATCTGTCGGACGCCCAGTCGCATCCCAAATTCGTCTACCGCGAGGAAACCGGCGAAGAGGCGTTTCATTCGCTGCTGGGTGTGCCGATCCTGCGGGCCGGCCGCGTGGTCGGGGTCCTGGTGGTTCAGAACAAGACGCGACGCCATTATACCGATGATGAGGCGGAAGCGTTGCAGACCGTCGCCATGGTGCTGGCCGAGGTGGTCGGCTCGGGCGATCTGGTGGCCCCGCGGGAAGCGGCGGAAGCGACGCTGGAACGCGCCGCGACCCCAAGCTTCGAGGCGGTCACCTTCGCCGAGGGTGTGGCCATCGGCAAGGCGGTATTTCACGAACCGATCATCGAGATCACCAACCATCTCGCCACCGATACCGAATATGAGAAGCAACGCCTCGAAAAGGCGCTGACGGAACTGCACAACCAGATTGATCAACTGATTTCCGCCGAGGATATCCAGCGCGGTGGCGAGCATCACGAGATTCTTGACGTCTACAAGATGTTTGCTGCCGACGAGGGGTGGCGGCTCAAGATTATTGACGTGATCGAGACCGGGCTGACGGCGGAAGCGGCCGTGGAACGGGTTCAGGTGGATAACCGCACGCGCCTGATGCGCACCACCGACCCTTACCTGCGCGAACGGCTGAGCGATCTTGACGATCTGTCCAATCGGCTGATCCGGGTGCTGGTTGGCAAACCGGCCACCGCGGCGGCCGAGAACCTGCCCGATGACGCCATTGTGCTCGCCCGTTCAATGGGGCCGGCGGAGCTTCTCGACTATGATCGCGAAAAGTTGCGCGGGGTGGTCCTTCAGGATGGCTCCCATACCGCCCACGTGACCATTGTCGCCCGGGCGCTTGGAATCCCGCTGGTGGGCAAGGTGGGCAGCGTTCTGGGGCGCATAGAACCGGGCGAAGAGATCATTGTCGATGGTGAAAACGGCTGGATCTATGTCTCGCCCTCGCCCGAGATCCTGCAGTCCTATCGCGAAATGCTGGAGGCACGCACAGCGCGGGCCGCGGAATACGCCAAACTGCGCGATGTGCCGGCCGAAACCCGTGACGGCGTGGAGGTCGAACTGATGATCAATGCGGGCCTGAGCATTGATCTGCCCCATCTGGAAACCACCGGGGCGGCAGGCATCGGCCTGTTTCGCACGGAATTCCAGTTCATGGTGGGCTCGCAACTGCCCAAACAGGACGCTCAGGTGGAATTCTATGGCCAGGTGTTCGACGCCGCCCGCAACCGGCCAGTGGTGTTCCGGACTCTTGATATTGGTGGCGACAAGCCGGTGCCGTTCATGGCGCGTGATCACGAGGAAAACCCGGCGCTGGGATGGCGCGCCATGCGGGTGGTCCTCGACCGGCCGGCCCTGTTGCGCCTTCAGGTGCGGGCGCTGCTTGAAGCGGCGCAAGGCCGGCCGCTCAACCTGATGTTCCCGATGGTCACGGAAGTTTCCGAATTCAAGGCGGGTCGTGCAATCATCGACAAGGAGGTTGCGCGCCGCAAGGCCCTTGGCCGGGTGCTGCCGGAGACCTTGCGGGTTGGCACCATGATCGAGGTGCCGGCGTTGCTGTGGCAGCTTGACCACCTTTTGCCGCTGACCGATTTCGTCTCCATCGGGTCCAACGACCTGATGCAGTTTCTGTTCGCCGCGGATCGCAGCAACACCCACCTGGCCGGCCGGTACGATCTGTTGTCACCCCCGGCGCTTCTGGCGCTTCGCCATATTCTGGATCGGGCCCGGGCTCACGGTGTGCCCGTCACACTGTGTGGCGAAATGGGCGGGCGTACGCTGGAGGCAATGGCGCTGATCGGTCTGGGGCTGCGGCGGCTGTCGGTGGCGCCGGCTGCCATTGGCCCGGTCAAAATGATGATCCGCAGCCTTGAACTCGGTGCCTTGACCGCGTTTCTCGACCGAATCATCCAGTCTTCCGACCACAGTCTGCGCAACCATCTTCTGGTTTTCGCGCGTGATCATCACGTGGTCCTGTAAGATTCTGATTTTATTAGCCTAAAAAAGGTCGTTTTCTTAATTTTCGGTTGACTCCGACCTTTAATTTTTTATTGACTCGTTTTGGTGAGAATTCCCGATTGAAGCATAAGCGGTTCAAGCCGCGCGTACGACAAAATCCCGACCACGGAGGGCATGGTGTGGACACAACAACGCCAGCCTGGGGAGCGGTTGGCGTTATCGGGAAAGACGAGGCCGTCATGGCATCAGAGACGAGTGAGAACGATCGGCACAGCGTTGCCGAGGGGACCGCTGCCGAGAGGACAGCGTCTGGCGCCGCGTCCGTCAAGGGTGAGGAGAGCGTCGGGACGATTCTGCATCGGGCCAGGATGGCCCGGGGCGGGCGCGCGATTGCTGACATTGCCGAGGAAATCCGGGTTCGCCCCCACCACCTTGAGGCTCTGGAAGCCGACGACTACGATCGTCTGCCGGGGCTGATCTATGCCGCGGGCTTTATCCGGGCTTATGCCCAGTATCTGGGACTCGATGGCGACGATCTGGTCGCCCGATTCCGGCGCACCGCGCGGACCGAGGATCTGGAGGCCCATCTGGCCTTTCCCGAGCCACTTGACGACCCGCGCATTCCGCGCCGCTCGCTGGTGGCCATTGCCTGTACGCTGGCCCTGGCGGTTTATGGAACCTGGTACGGATTTGCGGCGCGCGATGACGCGGAGTTCGAGGATGTTCCTCCGGTGGAGGCTCGGCTCGGCGATGTGATCGCCAGCGCGTCTCAGGACAGGCCCGAACAGATCCGGCCGATCAAGGTGGCAAGCCTGGCCCGGCCCGCTCCGGAGGCCAGCCCGGTTGGCGCGCTGGAGAGCGAGAAGACGGTAGTCACGGCGGGTGAACCGGCGGCCCGCCCGGTTCCGGTCAAGCGTCCGGAGGCGGCCGTGGACGCCGCCGTTGCAGCGGCTGCGCCGCAAACTGCGGAGGACCAGGGTTCAGGAACCACTGAAGCATTGACCGGGGTTGAGACACCTGAGCCGTCAGAACCGGTTGCGACCAGGGTCCTGGGGGTGGCCGATTCCGGTCAGATTACGGTGCGGGCGCGTCAGGACGCCTGGGTGCGCATTGAAGGGCCGGGCGATGCACCGGTGATCGATCGGGTGCTGAAAGCCGGAGAGGCCTACGATGCACCGTCGGGGCGGGGCCTCTACATGATGACGGGCAACGCCGGGGCGCTCGACATTCTGGTAGACGGGAAGCCCATCGGAGTCTTGGGGCCGCAGGGCGAGGTTCGCCGCCATGTGGCGCTTGACGCCAGCCTTTTGCGGCCCGCCGATCCTGTTCAGCGCCAGTAAATCAGGATCAATAGGCCGGCAGCAGCATGGCCGGGGATGTACGGGCGGGCGGTTGCCTGAACGTGAAATATCCTTGCGATCCGCTGTCAATTTCCCCATGTTAGGGCGCAACACGGGCGGGCGCGCCGCTATTGACCGGCCGGCCTGCAGCAACGGATTTCTGAACTCATGAGTGTGCGGCCCTATCGCGATATCATCCGGCGGAAATGCCGGCAGATCCATGTGGGGAATGTGCCGGTTGGGGGTGATGCGCCCATTTCCGTTCAGTCCATGACCAATACGGTCACGGGTGACGCGGCGGCGACCATCGACCAGATCCGGGCGCTTGAAGAGGCGGGGGTGGACATTGTCCGCGTCTCCTGTCCTGATGAGGACGCCACCCGGGCGCTCCGGACCATTGTGCAGGCGGCGCGCGTTCCGATCGTCGCCGATATCCATTTTCACTATCGCCGGGCCATCGAAGCGGCCGAGGCGGGTGCGGCTTGCCTGCGCATCAATCCGGGTAATATCGGCTCGGCCGCAAGGGTTCGCGAAGTGGTGCAAGCGGCCAAGGACCATGGCTGTTCCATCCGCATCGGCGTCAACGCGGGCTCGCTGGAGAAGCCTCTTCTGGAGAAGTATGGCGAGCCGAGCCCCGAAGCGCTGGTGGAAAGTGCGCTTGAACATGCCCGCATTCTTGAAGACAACGACTTTTTCGACTTCAAGATCAGCGTCAAGGCGTCGGATGTTTTTCTGGCCGTCGCCGCCTATCAGGGTCTTGCCGACGCTTGCGACTATCCCCTGCATCTTGGCATTACGGAGGCCGGGGGACTGCGCACCGGCACGGTCAAGTCGGCCATTGGCATCGGCAGCCTGCTGTGGGCCGGGATCGGCGACACCATTCGGGTGTCCCTGTCGGCTGATCCGGTGGAGGAGGTCAAGGCCGGCTTCGAGATTCTCAAGGCGCTGAACCTGCGCCATCGCGGGGTCCGCATCATTTCCTGCCCATCCTGTGCCCGCCAGGCCTTTCCGGTCATCCGCACCGTCGAGGTGCTCGAAGAACGCCTCGCCCATATCGCCACGCCGCTCACCCTTTCGATCATTGGCTGCGTGGTCAATGGGCCCGGTGAAGCGCGGGAAACCGACATCGGGCTCACCGGTGGCGGCAAGGGCAACCATATGGTCTATCTGAGCGGCATTGCCGACCACAAGATTGACGACCATGCGCTGATCGATCATATCGTCGAGCTGGTGGAGGAAAAAGCGGCCCAGCTTGAGGCGCAATCAGCGCCGCTTTCCAAAGCATCCTAGCCTGTTGAACGGAGGACAGAACCGTGGCGCGATTGCAGCCCGTGCGCGGCACCCATGATATCCTGCCCGAGGACGGGCGGCGTTTTCGCCACATCGTGGAAACCTTCCGCGACATCGCGGAGCGTTACGGCATGGCGGAAATTGCCACACCGGTTTTCGAGTTCACCGAAGTGTTCAAGCGCTCTTTGGGCGAGACCACCGATGTGGTGATGAAGGAGATGTACACGTTCGAGGACCGGAGCGGCGACTTGATCACGCTCCGGCCGGAATACACCGCCGGAATCGTGCGCGCCTTCATCTCCGGCGGCATGCACCAGAACCTGCCTTGCAAGTTCTACGCCTGGGGGCCCATGTTCCGTCACGAACGCCCGCAGAAGGGGCGGCTGCGCCAGTTTCACCAGCTTGATGTGGAGGTGCTCGGGGCGGCCGAACCCACCGCCGATATCGAGGTGCTGGCCCTGGCCTGGGACCTGCTCTCGGCGCTTGGCCTGGCCGACAAGGTGACGCTGGAGCTGAACAGTCTTGGTGATGCCGACAGCCGCGCCACATACCGTGCCGCTCTGGTTGATTATTTCTCTGCCCACAAAGACCGGCTGAGCCGGGACAGCCTCGACCGGCTGGAGCGCAATCCGCTGCGTATTCTCGACTCCAAGGATGAAGGGGACCGGGCCATCATCGCAAGCGCGCCACTTCTGACCGACTACCTGAATCCGGACTCGGCGGCGTTCTTCGATGCGGTGCGGGCGGGTCTGGACGCCCTTGGCATTCCCTACACCGTCAACCCTCGTCTTGTTCGGGGGCTAGACTATTACACCCATACTGCGTTCGAGTTCACCACCGAGGCGTTGGGCGCGCAGGGTACGGTGCTTGCCGGGGGGCGTTACGATGGCCTGGTGGAACAGCTTGGCGGACCGCCCACGCCCGGAATCGGCTGGGCGAGCGGTATTGAACGGCTCGCCATGCTGGTCGATGACCCGGCCCCGGCGCGCCGCCCCATTGCCGTGGTGCCGCTGGGAGAAGCGGCGGAACGCGAAGCCCTGGTCCTGTGTCACCGGTTGCGCCGCGACGGGTTCGTTGTGGACATGGCCTATCGCGGCAACCTCGGCAAGCGGATGAAACGCGCCAACAAGGTCAATGCCCGCGCCGCGGTTATCCTGGGGGACGATGAGCTGACTCGTGACGCCGCCACGGTGCGGGATCTGGACAGTGGTGAGCAACGGGAAGTAGCGATGGCTGATATCGCAGCCGCGCTCGCGCCCTATCGCCAGCAGGTGGCCTGATGATACCCCGCGAAAAACTCGATCAACTCATCACCCGCCACGAGGAGCTGGAGCATGCCATGGCCGCCGGCGGCGAGATGTCCGGCGATGAGTTTTCCCGGCTTTCGAAGGAATATGCGGAGCTCTCCCCCATCGTGGAGGCGGCCCGGACATTGCGGGCCGTCAAGCAGGAGATGGATGACCTTGCAGGGCTGGTCGCCGACCCTGAGACCGACCCCGAGATGCGCGGTCTGGCCGAGGAGGAACTGTCCGGGCTCAAGCGCCGGCTGCCCGAGCTGGAGCGGGAGCTTCAGATTCTGTTGCTGCCCCGGGACGCAGCCGACGAAAAGAACGCGATCCTTGAAATCCGCGCCGGAACCGGTGGCGAGGAAGCGGCGCTTTTTGCCGCCGACCTTTTTAACATGTACCGCCGCTACGCCGAGCTTCGGGGCTGGACGTTCGAAGTGATGAGCGCGTCTGAAAGTGATATGGGCGGTTACAAGGAGGTGATCGTCCTGGTCAGCGGCAAGGGCGTATTCGCCCGGCTCAAATATGAATCCGGCGGCCACCGGGTCCAGCGGGTGCCCGAGACCGAAGCCGGCGGGCGCATTCATACCTCGGCGGCCACCGTTGCGGTGCTTCCGGAAGCCGAGGACGTGGACATCGAGATTGCCGACAAGGACTTGCGCATTGACGTGTTCCGGGCCAGCGGGCCGGGTGGCCAGTCCGTGAACACCACCGACAGCGCGGTCAGAATCACCCACCTGCCCACCGGCATAGTCGTTCAGCAACAGGACGAAAAGTCGCAGCACAAAAACCGCGAAAAGGCGATGAAGGTGCTGCGGTCCCGACTTTACGAGGCCGAACGCGCTCGTGCCGCCGCCGAACGGGCGGCTGCGCGCAAGGGCCAGATCGGGTCGGGCGACCGGTCGGAACGGGTGCGTACGTACAATTTCCCCCAGGGGCGGGTCACCGACCACCGGATCAATCTGACACTCTATAAACTCGATCAGGTCCTGGCGGGTGAAGCGCTTGACGAGATCATCGCAGCCCTGATTGCCGACGATCAGGCGGCAGAGCTTGCGGCCATGGAAGCGGATGCCTGAACCGGGGCCGCTATCGGTGCGGCGCACCGTTCGGGCGGTCCTGGCTGACGCCCGGCGCCGCCTTGAAGCGGCGGGCATTGCCAACCCGAGGCTTGATGCACAGGTTCTGCTGGCCGAGGTGCTCGGCGTCGATCGTCTCGACCTGATCACCGATCCTGACCGTGCTC
>RFJA01000148.1 GCA_003695065.1 Alphaproteobacteria bacterium | reverse complement strand
GGCATGAATGCTGGCCTCCTTCTCCAGCATCCACCTTGAATCACAAATCCAACATTTTGAAAAGACCATCCGATTCAAAGTAGACCTAAGACGATCTAGATGCTTTAGGTGCTCTCGCCGCGATAATCGACCCATCGGCCCTAAAGCCCACCCCTGAAGCGCGGCTCAGGGCCGCCCACTTCACTCGACGGGGTTGACCGGGAGGCCGATCTCCGCGACTATCGTGCCCACGACTACTCGCCAGCGCTGGTAGGCTTTCTCCAGACCGATGCCAGCGGATACGGGTATAATCTCAGCCTCTATGACTATGAGGGGAACGACGGGGTGTGCTTTAGAGATCGCGCCGGGCGACGGTATGAAATCAGAATCTATGGAAAACAGCCGCCATCACCGCTAACCAAGACCTTGGTCAAGTAATGGTCTTGTTGCACAGAGACCCCTCGCTGTGCGAACATTATATAGTGGAAAGCACCGTAGCGGGGCAGGCCGGAATGGCTCGAAGTGCGGATCGTGATGCTTTTCCAACTGGTTTGACGGCTGGACCAATGGAGCAGGAGAGCCTTGAAGACGCCGTGCCAGTTCAGCACGAGATGGCCTTGGCCGGCCCCGACACCAGCGCCCTTCTTGCACAATCAATAATCGACACTAAGATAAAGCCGGAGAGGGAGAGCCGACCCAAGAGGTTGGTGAACAGGGGTGTTCATCGATACGGAGGTTAGCTCATGCGTACCAAATCTTGCGTTGCCATTCTGGCGCTTGCCGGTGTCTTGCTGTCGGGGGCGGCCGCGGCCGACAGCCACGAGAAGGCAATCGAAAAGGTCCCGGAAGAACTTTCAAAGTATACCCGCACGGGTGACGTACAGGATTGCCTGCAGACCTACCTGATTCGGTCTGCCAATGTACTCGACGACCGTCATATCATCTTCGAGACCCGGGGCGGTGACTATTACCTCAACCAATTGCCCCATCGCTGCCCGCAGCTCGGCTTTGAGGAGCGCTTCGGCTATACCTTGCGTGGTCCCAACCGGCTCTGCCATGTGGACTTCATCACCGTGCTGACCACCACCGGTCCGGGCGCAAGCTGCGGTCTGGGCAAGTTCGAGAAGCTGGAGAAGGTGGAGAAAAAGCCGACGCAATAACGCGCGGCCGACGCACGGCCCGACATGTCCAGGAACAGGCGGACGAGGGGAAAATTGATATAGTCGTTGCTCTTGGCCGCCTTGTGTTTCTCGACAAAGCGGTGCGCCGCGAGCGGGTGCGGGATGGCACGCCGCATCACCCGTCATCGACCTCCCCTTGTCCCCATTGCGCATGCAGTCAGTTTGGCCTACCCTCTGGCCGTCGTTTCGGATGTCGGGAACGCGGTGCAAGGCCGCGGCTGCCCCCGCAACTGTAAGCGCCGAGTGGGCGTTACCGCTCCCGCCACTGGACCTCTGATGGTCCGGGAAGGCAGGACGCCCGCACTGACGCGCGAGCCAGGAGACCGGTCCGGAACACACGTCGCCCACCCGCGGGCCGGGGTGAGACCCGCGGGACGGTTTTCCGTCAGCGGTGACGTCGATCGGATTGTGATCGAAGGAACCTGCGGTTGATGGGCAGATTGCGTTTTCATAGTCGTCTTGATCAGGACCGCGCGCCGGGCCGCCGGAGCGTGGCAGCATGACAGTTCTCGTATCAGGCCATCCTCTTCCCGTGGAGCTGGTGCGTGCACCGCGCCGTCGCGCCGTACGCGCGGGACTGGCGCTTGCCGCTGTGGGGATCGCGCTTTTTATCGCCGCACTGTTTGCGGGCGGCGAACGCGCCCTGTGGCCACTTGTTGTACCCGGCGCCGCGGCCAACGACCCGGTCGGCTGGCTTATCCTGACGGAAATCCGGCTGCCGCGGGCGCTGCTGGCTGTGCTGGTCGGCGCTACTTTGGGACTTTCGGGCGCGGCCATGCAGGGGCTGCTTCGCAACCCGCTTGCCGACCCCGGTTTGATCGGCGTCTCGTCGATGGCGGCGCTGGGTGCGGTCCTGGTTCTTTATTTCGGTCTTGCCGGGGTCGCCATATGGCTGTTGCCCCTTGGCGGACTTGGCGGTGCATTGGTCGCCATCCTGATCCTGTACGCTCTGGCAGGGCGCGACGCCAGTGTGTTGACCCTGATTCTGGCGGGGCTGGCACTCGGCACGCTTGCCTCGGCCCTGACGTCGCTGGCACTCAATTTCGCACCAAGCCCCTATGCCGCACTGGAGATCGTGTTCTGGATTCTCGGCTCCCTGGCAGACCGCAGTTTCATGCACGTCTGGCTGGCGCTGCCCTTCATGGCGGCTGGCGCGACGCTGCTGATGGGTAGTCGCAAGGGCCTTGATGCGCTGACCCTGGGGGAGGACGCAGCCCACTCCCTTGGCGTCAATCTCAACCGGACGCGATTGCTGGTGATCCTGGGCACGGCTTTGAGTGTGGGCGCCGCGGTTTCGGTCACCGGCGTGATCGGCTTCGTCGGTCTCATGGTGCCTCACCTCTTGCGCCCCTGGGCCAGTTTTCGGCCCAGCGCCCTGTTGCCGCTCAGTGCATTGGGCGGGGCGGTGCTGATGCTTGGGGCCGATCTTGCGGTGCGCACCCTGTCGGGTGGGCAGGAGCTGAAACTGGGTGTTGTCACGGCGCTCATCGGCGGTCCCTTCTTCGTGCTGCTTCTTCTCAAAACCCGCAGGGCCATGCGATGACCAGTCTGACTGTCCGAGACCTTGCCATCGATCTGGGCCGCCGCCGGGTGGTGGACAGCGTCAGCTTCGATCTTGAGCCGGGTTCTCTGGTCGGTCTGCTCGGCCCCAATGGCGCGGGCAAAACCACGCTGCTGCGCGGTCTGGTGGGGATTGCCGACACCACGGGCGGCAACGTGCTTGTCGACGGGGTGGCGCTGGCGGCGGTGCCGGCGGCTGTTCGGGCCCGGCAGATCGCCTATCTCCCCCAAGGCGGGCAGGTCCATTGGCCGCTTGATGTGTTCCATACCGTCGCACTCGGCCGGCTGCCCCATCAGACCCCGTTCGAGGGTCTGTCGGAGGAGGATATCGAGGCCATCCTGCGCGCGCTGGAATATACCGACACGCTGGGATTGGCGGGGCGTCCCGTGACCGAACTGTCGGGCGGCGAGCGGGCCCGCGTGCTGCTGGCCCGTGCACTGGCTTCAGAACCCCGGATACTCCTTGCCGACGAGCCGGTGGCCGGCCTTGACCCGGCCCACCAGATCGACGTGATGCACCTGCTCCGGACCCTGGTGCAGCGAGGCAACGCTGCAATGGTCGTCCTGCATGACCTGACCCTGGCCGCCCGCTACTGTGACCGGGTCCTGGTGATGAATGAAGGCCGCATCGCGGCGGACGGCCCGCCGGACAAGGTGCTCACACAGCAAGTGCTTGAAGATTGCTTCGGCATCAAGGTGTACCTCAGCCGCGCCGGTGGCGAGCTGTTTCTGGTCCCCACGGCACGCAGCGAGGCGGTATAGGGGACAACACCTAGCCGATCTGGCGGGACTGACCTTCCCAGTAGGGTCGGCGCAGTTCGCGCTTCAGAATCTTGCCCGATGCGTTGCGGGGCAGGGCGTCCACGAAATCCACAGACTTCGGCACCTTGTAGCCGGCAATGCGCTGTCGCGCAAAGGCGATTAACTCTTCGGCCGTCACCTGCTTGCCGGGCCGCAGGACGACCACCGCCTTGACCGCCTCACCCCATTTCTGGTCAGGCACCCCAATCACCGCCACCTCAGCCACCGCAGGATGAGCAGCAAGCGCACTTTCCACTTCCGCCGGATAGATGTTTTCGGCGCCCGAGACGATCATGTCCTTGATCCGGTCGCAGAGGAAGAGATAACCGTCCTCGTCCAGATAACCGGCGTCGCCGGAATGGTACCAGCCGTCGCGCAGAACCTCGGCGGTGGCCTCTTCACGCTGCCAGTAGCCCGCCATGATACTCGGTGTGCGGATCAGAATTTCGCCCACCTTGCCCGGCGGCAACGGGGTGCCCTCCCCATCCACGATCCTGAGATCCACCCCGGGCATGGCCCGGCCGCAGGACAACAGCCGTCCGCCCGCCGTGTGTTCCGCCGGTGGAAGATGGGTGACCGCACCCAGGGTCTCGGTCATCCCGTAAAGCTGCACGAAATCGCAGCCAAACACCTCGATGGCCGCTTTCAGAGTCTCCTCCGGGATCGGCGAGGCGCCGTAGTAGAGCGTCTTGACGGTGCGCAGATCCAGAGGCCGGACCCGCGCTTCCTCGACAATGGCGCTGACCAGGGCGGGCACGATGAACACCTTGGTGATGGCGTGCTGCCGGATCGCCGCAATGATGGTGGCCACATCGGGTTGGGGCAGGATGATGTTGGTGGCGCCATGATAGAACCCGGTGAAGCCCCATCCGGTCCCGCCGATATGAAAGAACGGCATGGCCACCAGATTGACTTCCCCCTCGTCCCATTGGGCCCAGGGGCCGTCCTCGCCTTCGCGGGCGCGCAGCGCCAGAAACCGCCCGTGCGGCATGAGCACCCCCTTGGGATGACCGGTGGTGCCACTGGTATACATCTGCATGACAATGTCGTCAGGCCCCACCGCGACACCCGGGTCATGTGTCGGCTGGTCGGCATGCCAGGGTTCGAACTCGGCCTCCATCACGATGATCTGGCGAAGCCCGGGCGCTTCTGCCTGCGCCTGCTTTGCCACCGGCAGAAATTCCTTCTCCACAAACAGATATTCAGCGCCGGAATCGTTGAGGATGTAGGAAATCTCGGGCACCGCCAGCCGCCAGTTGACACAGAGAAATACGCCGCCCGCTCGCACCGCGCCGAACAGTAGTCGGTAGTAGATGTCCGAATTCTTGCCGAGATACGCGACCCGCGTTGTCCGGTCGAGGCCGTCCCGGAGAAAGGCGTGGGCGACTTGCGCCGCACCCTGGTCGAGGGCACCATAGGTCGTCTCCCGACCATTGAAAACCATGGCCACCTGATCGCCGCGCTCGCGCGCATGAATGCGAACCATGTCGGCGAGTGTTACAATTTCAGGATGATAAGGCATGATCGCGCCGGCACTCCCTGCGCTCTTTCCCCCACACGCGAAACGCCAGTTTGCGAGAGGTGCCGCCGCGGCTCAAGCTCCTAAAAGGGATAATAATGGCGTCAGACGAGAAGCCCTTGTCTTGCATGGCGCGCGTGCTGCGCTAAACTCCGGTACCAGTCTGACACCGACCAGGGACTCCACCAGCCATGACCAGAACGACCGGCACTGCGAACACGACCATGGAGAAATTCGGATGGCCGGGCTCGCTTGTCGCCGACTATGACCACTGGGTCGTATTGTTGCGCCCGGAACAGGTAACGCTGGGCGCTCTGGTGCTCGCCGCAAAGTCCGATGTGACGGCCTTTTCGGAACTGCCGGCCGAGGCGTTCAGCGAGCTTGGCACCGTCACCCGCCACATTGAAGCGACCCTGTCACGGCTGTGGTCCTACAACAAGATAAACTATGTGATGCTGATGATGGTGGATCCCCACGTCCACTTCCATGTGCTGCCCCGCTACGACACGCCCCGGGACTTCGCGGGCCACAGCTTTGTTGACCGGGGCTGGCCGAAGACGCCGGACCTCGGCGCGCCGAATGCGGTGGACGCAGCCGGGCTTGACGCCATCACCCATGCGCTCCGCGATAGCTGGCCGGTCATTTCCTGAGGCGGGAGCCCGGACGCACGTCAGAACGACCAGGTGGCCATTCCCGTCACGATATGCTCATTATAATCCACCGTCGGCAGGTTGGACCGGGCCGACAGATAGCGGTACTGGGCTTTCAGCTCAAGATTGTCGCCCAGCGGAAAGGTGAGGCTGGTGCGAACATCGTGGCGTTTGTCGAGGCGTTCTTCGGCAATTGACGGCGTGACGTCAGAATAATCTTTGCGATAATAGCGGTAGGAAAGTCGCCAGATTGACGTCATGGCGCCAAGCACCGCCGGTAATTTGAGGCCGGCATCGAAATAATGACCCCAATAGTCGAATTCGCTCGCCCGCGCGTCTTCCTTCGCCAGCTTGTAGCCGAAGTTCACATAGCGACCCGACCCGAAAAAATAATATCCCATAATCGAAAAACTATGCTGGTCGGCATCGCGGTTGTCGGCGGTGTCAAAATCCTTGTCCTGATAGTCGTACCCCGTAATCACATAGAGGCTATCGCCGATCATCATGCCGATCGTCGGATTGAAACTGTGAATATCGAGAAATCCGTCACCGCCCAGCAGAATGTGGCTGAATCGGTATGTGCCGCTGGCATCAACGCCATGCACGTCCCGTGACGCCGTCAAGGACAGCCCATGGATCTGCATGTCGAAATCGGTCAGGTCGAGGTAAAGGCTCTGGTAGAAATCATAGCGCGCCTCGACTTCCAGCGTATCGATATCGCCAATGGTGTATCCAGCCTCCCCCTCGATAAGGAACGCCATATCGCCCCTATTGGTCGTCAGATCCTGAGCATCAACCGTTATGTTGCTGTCATATTCAACCCCGCCCTCGATGGAGAGTGAGAACCGGTCTGTGTCATCTGCTGCGAATACGGCGCTTGAGAGAAGACTGGCCCCGGCGGCGGTCAGCGCCAGCATTGTTGTTTTCATGGTCTGTTACCCTCCGTTTTCAGGTCGCTGGGACAGACAATTCCTATCAGGTTGTGGTTTTCTGGACCGTGGGATGGGACATGCCCGTTGCCGGGTGTGAGGAGGTTGGGGAAGGCCAGACCCGCCCGATGGGGTCAATATCAGGACGTCAGTCTTTGATTGCCTCCCGCGCTGCTTCCTTGGTCGTTTCCCCGGCTGCCTCACGGGCATCTTCGACGGCTTCACGGACTTCCTCCCGGGCCTCTTCACGAGCTTCGGCCCGCGCATCCCTGGCCGCGGTTGTGGCTGCTTCCCGAGCTTCCTCCCGCGCGTCCCTGGCAGCAGCCTTGGCCGCATCACGGGCCTCCTCACGGGCATCGCGGACAACTTCCCTGGCCTCCTCACGCACGTCCTTGACGGTCTCCCGGATGTCGTCGCGTACCGCCCTTGCGGCTTCTCGCGCATCCTGGCGCAAATCCTTGCCGACCTCACGCGCCGCGGCAGCCAATGGGGGATCATCATATTCGTGGCCGGGTTCGACCTCGCTTGCGACCACATCGTCGCGCAACTGATCCAAAGGCACATCATAACGCGCTATTCTTTCCATGAACTGCTCCTTGCGCGCTTCACCCAGCGCGCGCAGTCGCTCGGCTTTTTCGAGAAATCTCTGGTCACCGGTTGCTTCGGCCTTTTCGGTGAAGAACCGGGCACGGCGGGCAAATTTGGCTTCTTCCTCCAGGGCTTTCACCAGCGCTCTGATCTGCAGCCTGTCATAGGCACCGTCAAGCGCAGCCTGAATATGTTCCGAATCGATATCGACGATAAGGCCGCTGTTGATCGCGTTGTTGAGGGCGCGGCTGAAGGCCAAAAGCGTGTCTTCCGGCAAATCCCGCACCTGGGTGCTGACCAGCGCTCGCTCGTCTTCGAGCGCCACCTCGGCCTCATGAAAGCGCACGTCCGCGGCGTAAGTAGCCGGCCGAAGGTCGTTTTCGATCCTCTCTTCCAGTTCCGCGGCGTCAGCTTCCAGCGCCGCGCGCTCCGGACTGCCTGCGGGTAGACCGGAAATCTGAGCCCTCAGGTCCCGAAGATCGGCTTGCGCTTCGGCCAGCGCCGTATCCGCGGCCCTGGCCGCGGCGGTGGCATCGTCAAATTCAGCCTGCTCGTCCGCCAGCAGAGCCTGGGACAGCCAGCCACGGTCGAGAAATGTCTCGCTCTCGTTCGTGACGCTGGCCCGTTCCAAACTGTCGAAGGCCGCCGCACAACCTGCGGTCACGACATACAGCAAGTAGCTCCCCAGCAAGGCTGCGACAAACTCGCGCGCACGCATCATGTGACCTCGTTTCATGGCCGCGGGATGGCTCTGGTTTTCCTAACCATGCATCGCGCTCAAGGGGCGCGTTTCGGGTAACGCGCGATCAACCCCGGTTAATCCGTTGTTCTGCCCCACCGAATCCAGGTGCCCTACCGGTCATGAAACAAGACGAATAGGACGAAATTAGGGCGCGCTCTTGTAAACGCCGGATAAAGACTGGCGCGCCAGGGTCCGAATCGGGACGACAGCCGCGCGGGCGGGAATTGGGGACGGGAAGGGGGTGCGGCCCCTACACCAACTGCCCCGTATGGATTTCCATACGGGGCAATCGGAATTAACAGACTTCAAGTCCTGGTGATCAGGCCTTGATCACGTCGACCATTTCGAGGTCGAAGGTCAAATTCTCGCCGGCCAGCGGATGATTGGCATCCACGGTTACGGTCTCGTCCGTCACCGCCTTGACTTCCAGGCGAAGCTGGTTGCCATCGGGAGTGTTGGCGAGAAGGGTCCGGCCAGGTTCGAGTTCGATCTCGGGCGGGATGTCGCTGCGCGGCACCTCGTGGACCAGTTCCGGCCGGCGCGGGCCGTAGGCCTCTGCCTCGGGAATGGTCACGGTTTTGGTGTCGCCTTCGGCCATGCCGATGAGAGCGGCCTCGAAACCCGGAATCACCTGTCCCTGACCAAGCGTGACCTCGAGAGGTTCACGATTGCGGGAGGATTCGAATTCCATACCTTGGTCGGTGCGGCCCGTGTAATGAACACGGACGCGATCGCCGGTTTCTGCTTTTGTCAAAATATCGTCCCGGGTTGGAGATTAGTCGGCAACGGCGAGATTGGCCGCAGACATGCGGCCATCACGGCCCGTCTCCAGTTCGTAGGAAATCTTCTGACCGTCGTTGAGGGTCGCAAGACCCGAGCGCTCCACGGCCGAAATGTGCACAAACACATCCTTGCCGCCTTCGTCAGGTTGAATGAAGCCGTAGCCTTTGGTGGTATTGAACCATTTGACGGTTCCGGTAGCCATAGTCGGTAGTCCTTTCACAAAAAAAGCCGCAACCGCGGCCGGTCGTATCGCTCGCTTCATTCAACGGCAGGCTGCCGCAATCCGGCAATTGGCACGTAGAAATTCAGACGAACTGCTGGGAAAGGCTGCCCCGCGGGCCCCGTTCTGTCAATGTTTTTCTTGAATTCTCCAGCGTTTTTGGCAGCGACGCCGGTCAGGTATCGCCATCGATGGCCGTGGCGCCAATCCAGTCTATGCCATATAGGTCCAGCCGACGGTCCTTCAAATTGCGCACGGACCCCTCGTTGTGCAGCATCTTCAGCTTGTCGAGATCCACGTCGACGATAAGCGTCATCTCGGTATTGGGCGTGGTCTCGGCCATGATGGCATCATGGGGAAAGGCAAAGTCGGACGGCGAGAATACCGCCGACTGGGCATACTGGATATCGGCGTTTTCAACCCGCGGCAGATTGCCCACGCTCCCCCCGATGGCCACGTAGCATTCGTTCTCGATGGCCCGGGCCTGAGCGCATCGCTTGACCCTGAGATAGCCGTTCTTGGTGTCGGTCCAGAACGGAACGAACAGGATCTGCATGCCTTTTTCGGCCAACAGTCGCGACAGTTCAGGGAACTGAACGTCGTAACAGATCAGGATTCCGATCCGGCCGAAATCGGTTTCAAACACCCTGATCTGATCGCCTCCACGCATCGCCCAGTAACGCCACTCGGACGGGGTGATGTGGAGCTTGCTCTGGCTGTCAACCGTACCGTCACGCCGGCAAAGATAAGCCACGTTGTAGAGCTCGCCATCCTCCAGCACCGGCAGACTGCCGCCGATAATATTGATGTTGTAACTAACCGCGAGGGAAGACAGTGCGTCGCGGGTGCGCTCGGTATAGCGTGCCAGGTTGCGCACCGCCTCCACCGTGTTCTCTGCCGGCTCCAGCGCCATCAGTGGCGCCGTGAAGAATTCGGGAAACATCGCCACATCGGCATTGTAGTCGGCCAGCGAATCGACGAAGAACTCAACCTGGGTCAGGAATTCATCAAACGAGTGCATGGTCCGCATTTGCCACTGCACGACACCGATGCGGGCAGAGGACCGGGCCGGCGTGAGCAGCGGCCGGTCCGCCGGCTCGTAGTAGATGTTTGTCCATTCGAGAAGCGTGGCGTAACCCCTCGAATCCTTGTCTTCTGGCAGGTATTCGGGCAGCACCCGGCGAACCTGGAAATCGTTGGCCAGCTGGAAGGTGATGATCGGGTCGTAAATTTCCTGCGCCCTGACTTTTTCCACATACTCCTGCGGCGATATCTTGTCGGCGTAGGCACGATAGCCGGGCATGCGGCCGCCCGCGACGATGGCCCGCAGATTGAGGTTGCGGCACAACTCCTTGCGCGCATCATAGAGCCGCCGACCAAACCGCATGTCCGTATAGTCGGGATCAACAAAGACATCGACCCCGTAAAGCACATCGCCATCCGGATCATGGCTGGACAGTGACGCGTCGCCGGCGATCTCCGCATAGGTGTGCTGGTGGCCGAATTTCGCATAGTCGATAATCACAGCCAGCGCCACACCGACAACGCGGCCGTCATCCTCGATACAGATCTGGCCTTCGGGAAAGGCTTTCAGAAGCGTGGCGATTTCCTTGCGGGTCCAGACCGGCATACCCGGGTAAACCGCCGTCATGATCGCCTTGAGGTCGTCATAGTCGGAAAGGCGCAGATTGCGCAGCGTCAGGTGAACGTCCTCGCTGTCAGCGGGTGCGGAACCGTCGCGATCTTTCATCCCTGAATCTTCGACCATGGCCATACTCCACATCCGGGTCGCCCGAACCGGCACCCATCATAGCGGCGAGAAAGGTTGGCGGAAACGGGGTGCGAACCGGTTAAGTCAGGCGCCTGCCGAAAGGGCGTCCTCGCTGACCGTATCGCGGTCGCCATCCTCAAGGAGCCAGCCGCGCGCCAGACGCCGCGCGTTCTTGAGGTCCACCGGGTAATCAATTTCCGCCCAGGCGCGGCCATGGATCGACACCACATGGACCACCCCTTCCCGGGCCAGGCGATCAATCACCCTGAGATACCACGATTTTACCCCTTCGGGCCCGCGCATGGCGCGTTCCAGCGCGTCACGGAACGCCTGCGTCCCCTCACCCCGAAACAGGATCAGGCCGATCGATTCGCCATCCACCTGGTCCAGCGGCAG
>RFJA01000147.1 GCA_003695065.1 Alphaproteobacteria bacterium | reverse complement strand
TCATGGGAGTCATCAACGTCACGCCCGACAGCTTCTCGGACGGCGGTGCGTTCCTTGATCCGCGGGCAGCCATTGCCCACGGGGAAGCGCTTGTGGCGGACGGGGCTGACATTCTTGACATTGGCGGGGAATCGACCCGGCCGGGGGCAGAGCCGGTGTCCGACCGCGAGGAACAGCGCCGGGTGTTGCCGGTCATTTCCGGGTTGCGGGACCGGGGCACTCCCATATCCGTGGATACCCGCCGGGCTGCCACCATGACCGCGGCGGTCGAGGCGGGCGCGGCGATCATCAATGATGTGTCGGCGCTGTCATATCATGAAGACAGCCTCGGCGTTGCAGCATCGCTCAACGTGCCGGTCATCCTGATGCACGCGCGGGGCGATCCGCGTACCATGCAGGATAACCCGCAATACGACGATGTGGTCCTTGATGTGTACGACTATCTGGCGGCGCGGGTTGAAGCGGCCGTGGCTGCCGGTATCGCGCGCGATCGGATCATCGTCGATCCGGGTATCGGGTTTGGAAAGACACTGAGCCAGAATCTCGCGCTTCTTGACGGGATCGGCATTTTCCACGGCCTCGGTTGTCCGGTGATGCTGGGGGCTTCCCGCAAAAGCTTCATCGGCAAGATCACCGGGGAGGCGCGCGCTACGGCACGCCTCCCAGGATCCCTCGGTGTGGCTGTGTTGGCCCGGCTCCAGGGCGTACAGATCTTTCGTGTGCACGATGTCGCCGAGACGGTGCAGGCGCTTGGCGTTGCCCAGGCCCTTTTATCGGGGGCCGAAACAACTGATTAAAGGTGGAACAGCACCGGCATGCTCTTGAGATTGAGCATGGTGCGGGTGACGCCGCCAAAGATCCGCTGACTGAATCGGCTGCGGGTGTAGGCCCCCATGACCACCAGATCGGCGCCAAATTCGTCGAAGGCTTTGATCAGGGCCTGTTCCGGCGGGTCCTTGACCACCCGTTCGCTTTCAACTTCTGCCTCGATGCCGTGCCATTTGAGATAGGTGGCGAGCTGCTTCCCGGTTGGGCCATGTTTTGTCGGCTCGCCGACACTGATGATCCGGACCGTTTCGGCACCGGCCAGCAGGGGCAGGGCCGAGACCACGGCCCGTTTGGCCGCGGCGCTTCTGTCCCATGCAATGGCAATGCGCGTGCCAATGGTTTTGGGTTCGGACCGGGGGACCAGCATGACCGGGGAGGCGGTATCAAACAATGCCGCCTTGATAAACCGTCCGGTATTGTGGTCGATCTTGTGAGAAGGGCGGCATATGACGATGAGATCGGCAAGACGACCCACAATGGAAATCACATGGTGCGGGTCACCAAGCTTTTCTTCCCAACCTGCCGATGCCACCGGGGTTTTGCGGGGGCGCGTCATGCTGGGGACATTCTGTTCCTTGCAAAACGCTTCGAACATTTCCCGGGCCAGTTTGCTGACGTTCAGGGACTTCGCGTCCGCTTCCGCCATCACCTGTTTAAGCGCCTTGCCGCTGAGCGAATTGACCAGATCCTTGGGGAGAGACGTCTTTTCCCTTGCATTGGGACGAATGTGAATGGCCCTGAGGTGCCCTTCAAAGCGCCTGGCCAGATCGAGACCCGTCTTGAGGGCTATGGTTTCCGCCTTTTCTCCGGTGACAGGAGCAAGAATCAGTTTGATTGTCATTAAGTTACCTCCAATAGCGTCGCCGGTCAGTCTACAAGCCAGCCATATCTCTGCCAATTGGTTTCGGGCTCGCTGGGCGAATTTCAAGAAGGGGCGAATTCGGGAGTCCATGGCCTTGATGGTTGCGGTATACTGCGTGGCCGGCTGGCTTTTGCCCGCTAATTGCCACATTCGCCTTACATCCTGTTAACCCTATTGGGATTACATTGAAGTTCAGGGTCAACAGCCGCAAAAACTGTGAAGTCGAAGGGTCGGAATGAGCAGAAAATATTTCGGGACCGATGGAATCCGCGGTCGTGCCAATACAGAGCCGATGACCGCGGAGACCGCCATGCGCGTGGGCATGGCTGCGGGCAAGCATTTTACCCGGGGCGACCATCGTCATCGTGTGGTGATTGGCAAGGATACCCGCCTGTCCGGTTACATGATCGAACCGGCGCTGGCTGCCGGATTCATTTCCATGGGCATGGACGTGATCATGGTCGGACCGATGCCGACGCCGGCCGTGGCCATTCTGACGCGATCGCTCAGAGCGGATCTCGGAGTCATGATTTCGGCGTCCCACAACCCGTATCAGGATAATGGGATCAAGCTGTTCGGACCGGACGGCTACAAGCTGTCCGACGAGATCGAACTTGAAATCGAAGCGCGTATGGACAACGGCTACGCCGACCACCTTGCTCCGGCGGAGGCTCTGGGTCGGGCCCAGAGGCTTGAGAATTCGGTAGGCCGCTATATCGAGTATGCCAAGCATACCTTCCCCAAGCATCTCAGCCTCGACGGGCTCAAGATCGTGGTCGATTGCGCCAATGGCGCTGCCTACAAGGCGGCGCCCGCGGTGCTGTGGGAACTCGGTGCAGAGGTCATCCCGGTGGGAGTCAGCCCGAACGGGACCAACATCAACGATGGCTGTGGCTCCACTTGCCCCGACTTTTTCTGTTCCAAGGTGGTGGAGCATGGCGCCGATATCGGAATCGCCCTTGATGGTGACGCCGACCGGGTCATGATTTCGGACGAAAAAGGGCAACTGGTGGACGGTGATCAGTTGATGGCTCTTATCGCCAACTACTGGAACCTGTCGGAGCGGTTGAAGGGGGGTGGCATCGTCGCCACCGTCATGTCCAATCTGGGGCTTGAACGATACCTTTCCTCGATCGGGCTCGACCTGGTGCGCACCCAGGTTGGCGATCGCTACGTCGTGGAGCGGATGCGCGAAGGGGGCTACAACCTGGGCGGTGAACAATCCGGCCATATCGTGTTGAGCGATTTCGCCACCACCGGCGACGGTATCATTGCTGCGCTCCAGGTGCTGGCCGTGATCACCCGTTCCGGCAAACCGGTGAGCGAGGCCAGCCGCATGTTCACGCCATTGCCGCAGGTGCTCAAGAACGTGCGCTATCAGCCGGGTCAGGATCCGCTGAGCATCGAGCAGGTAAAACGGGCAATCAACGCTGGCGAAGAACGCCTCAACGGCCACGGCCGGGTGCTGATTCGCAAATCCGGGACCGAGCCGGTCATCCGGGTCATGGCGGAAGGCGAGGACGAAAACCTTGTGGAGACCGTTGTCGATGATATTGTGTCCGTCGTATCGGAGGCGGGCAAGGCGGCCTGATTTTCAACAGACAGCGGAAGTTTCATGAAAGGACGCGTACTGATCGTTGCCGGGTCTGACTCTGGCGGCGGCGCCGGCATTCAGGCCGATATCAAGGCGGTGACCATGATGGGGGGGTATGCGGCCACCGCCATCGCGGCGCTGACGGCTCAGGACACGACGGCGGTTCATGACGTTTTCCCGATTGCTCCCGATTTCGTCGCGCGCCAGATGGCGGTCGTACTGGATGACATCGGTGCCGACGCCATCAAGATCGGCATGTTGGCGACGGTGCCGATCATCGAGGCTGTGGCTGGTGTGATCGAAGACAAGGCAGCGCAGGTGCCGCTGGTGGTCGATCCGGTGATGGTGGCCACTTCGGGTGGCCGTCTGCTGGCCGACGATGCCATCGAGGCCTTGACCGATCGCCTGATTGCCCGCGCCACCCTGGTTACCCCGAACATTCCCGAAGCCGAGGCTTTGACCGGCCTTTCCATCGACGGTGATGAGGGCATGGCGCAGGCGGGACAAAAGATTCTGGATCACGGCCCGAAGGCGGTACTGGTCAAGGGGGGCCACCTCGGCGGGGACAAGCTGGTCGATTTGCTGGTAACACCCGATGGGGTTACCCGCTTTGAAGGCAAGAAACTCCCCTCAACCAACACCCATGGCACCGGCTGCACGCTCGCATCCGCCGTTGCTACCGGTCTGGCCCAGGGCATGACCCTGGTCGACGCCGTGGCGCGGGCGCGGACTTATGTTTTCGAAGCGATCCGGCTTGCACCCGGATTTGGCCGTGGCCACGGCCCGCTCAATCATGTGGACCCGGTGCTGGGGTCAGGCGTCACCAAGGCTCTTTGAGGCCACTTCAAAAACGTCCGGTGACAGGCCGGGTGTTTCCAGCAGGCGCTTCAGTTCGCCTTTCATCAGAGCCTGCCGATTGCTGTCGAAGCGCTGCCACCGCCCCAGCGGGGTCAGCAGGCGCGCCGCCACTTGCGGGTTGATGGCATTGAGCTTGACGACCTGGTCTGCCAGAAAACGGTAGCCACGACCGGACGCGTCATGGAAGCGCACCTGGTTCTGGGTAAATGCCCCGATCAGGGCACGGGCCCGGTTCGGGGTCCTCAGGGTGAACGCCGGGTGATTGGTCAAGTCCTGGACCCGGTCAATGACATCGACTTGCGGCGCGGTGGCCTGAATGGAAAACCACTTGTCCACCACCAGATCCTCGTCCTGCCATTTGGCGTAGAACCGGGCTAGCGCTTCGTGGCGTTCCGTACGCTCGCTATGAGCCAGCGCGACCAGGGCCGCCGCTTCATCGGTCATGTTGTCGGCGGACTCGAGCTGCTCGACGCAGAGGGACACGGCGTTGTCGTCACCAACCGCCATCAAGTAGGCAAGCGCCGTATTCTTCAGGCTGCGCCGGGCTACCTCATCGGCTTCATAGCGATAACCGCCCGAAGCACCATTGGCCCGGTAAATTTCTTCGAATCTGGAGCGCAATGCTTCCCCGAGGCGGCGACGCATCAGGCGGCGGGCCTCGTGGATGGCGTCCACGTCCACAACATCCATGCACTGGGCGAGGTAGCTTTCGCTGGGCAGCGTCAGAGCCTTGGCAAGAAGCGCCCGGTCTGCCTTGTCGTCGGCGGCCAGTGCCTCGAAGGCGTTGATATCGACCGGCGCGATCTCCGGCGCGTCGCCCCTGGCGATGGCTGCGACCATATCAAGGAGGATTGCACTGGCCAGCTTCTGGCCCGCTTCCCAGCGGTTGAACGGATCCGTGTCATGGGCCATGAGGAATCGCAGCTCCTCATGGGAAAGTCCGGCGTCGAGCCAAACGGGGGCTGAGAACCCGCGCAGGATGGAGGGTATCGGTTCCGCCTTCAATCCTTTTATAACAGCGGTTTGCTTATCATTCCTTAGACTTAGAATGAAGGTTCCCTCGGAATCCGATCGGCCCCCTTCGTTGCCGGCCACCTCGAATTCGCATGGCGTTCCGTCCTTGGCCAGAAGCCCGAGCGCCACCGGGATATGGAGCGGCTTCTTGTCCGGCTGGCCGGGTGTGGGGCGGGTTTCCTGGGTGATCGTCAGGCGGTATTCCCTGGTGGACGGATCCCATTCCCGCTCCACCGTCAGGCGTGGTGTGCCGGCCTGGTGGTACCAGCGTTTGAACTGGGTGAGATCGACGCCCGACGCATCGGCCATGGCGGCCACAAAATCGTCGCAGGTGACGGCTTGGCCGTCATGGCGTTCAAAATAGAGGTCGATACCCTTGCGGAACTGCTCGGGCCCAAGGAGCCGGTGCATCATGCGAATGACCTCGGCCCCCTTTTCATAAACCGTGGCGGTGTAGAAATTATTGATCTCGATATAGCTGTCGGGGCGCACCGGATGGGCGAGCGGTCCGGCGTCTTCCGGGAACTGGTGGGCGCGCAGCATCTGCACGTCCTCGATGCGCTTGACGGCCGCCGACCCCATGTCGGCTGAAAACTGCTGATCGCGAAACACCGTCAAGCCTTCCTTGAGGCTGAGTTGGAACCAGTCGCGGCAGGTCACCCGGTTGCCGGTCCAGTTGTGGAAGTATTCGTGGGCGATCACGCCTTCGACAGCGGCGAAGTCGGCGTCTGTGGCGGTATCCGGCTTGGCCAGAACGCATTTGGTGTTGAAGATGTTGAGGCTTTTGTTTTCCATAGCGCCCATGTTGAAGTCGCTGACCGCCACGATGTTGTAGATATCGAGGTCATATTCGAGGCCAAACACGTCCTCGTCCCAGCGCATGGCGCGCTTGAGCGACTCCATGGCGTGTCCGCACTTGTCCAGATCGCGGGCCTCGGCATAGATTCTGAGCGCCACCTCCCGACCGGACCGGGTGCGGAAGCTGTCTTCAAGGCAGCCAAACGCCCCGGCGACCAGGGCAAACAGATAGCAGGGCTTTGGGAACGGATCTTCCCACAGCGCCCAGTGGCGACCGTCTTCGTATTCGCCCTGATCCACCAGATTGCCGTTGGACAACAACACCGGATAGGTGGCCTTGTCCGCGGTGATTCGCACCGCGTATCGGGCCATCACATCGGGGCGATCCGGGAAATAGGTAATTTTGCGGAATCCTTCCGCTTCGCACTGGGTGAAGAACCGCCCTCGCGACATGTAGAGACCTTCGAGCGCCGTGTTCGCCTGAGGGTTGATGATGACCTCGGTTTCAACGACGGCGCGCTCGCCAATCTCCGGGATGACAAGCGCCTTGTCGGTGAGGGTGTAGTCGCCGGCCTCCAGCGTCTTGCCATCCACCCTGACAGAGACGAGTCGCAAGTTTTCGCCATCGAGGGTCAGGGG
>RFJA01000146.1 GCA_003695065.1 Alphaproteobacteria bacterium | reverse complement strand
TCCATAGACCGATTGGACCGCGTCGCGCACCGCCTGCCCAAAAATATCGGCGGTCGCGCCGAAATACCCTAGAAGCGCGATCGCCATCAGGAAGTTGACGATTTTGGCGCCGTCACGACCAAAGGAGAATTCGATAATCATATAGGACGAAAGCCCCGTGCGCGCGCCCACGATAGCGGTGGCACTGGCCAATATCCCAAGAAGCAGACAGCCGCCGAAAAACGCGATAGCCGCGTCCCGCAGGCCGAGCGTTTCGCCCAGTTCCGACCCCAGAAAGAAGATTGGCAAGGTAATGCCGATCCCATAGACCACGAGCGCCACCTCCCAGCCACTGACCCGGCGCTCCGCCGGAACGGGCCTGCGGAAGAAATCGGTCTTGGGTTCTTCGAAACTGCTCATGGGGACTTGTGCCGCTTATCTCTGATATTGAATTGATTTGATGCCAGCGACAATTCTGGCACGGGTAGAAGGAAATAAAATTGGGAAAATCAAACCAGAACAGTGACAAATTCGGCACCTGTACCAACAGTATAACTTTCGGAACTACGCCATTGAAAATCGGGCAGCTTCATAAGCCGCCCACACCGTCACGCGATGTCGCCCGGAGGCGTTATCAGGACACTGGGGAAACCTGAAATGAAAAGGACACCATTATGAAACGCATTCGCGTCGTTACGCCTGCCATTTACTCCGAAGACCTTGCCTTCATGGCTGACGTTCCCGGCACATACAGCATTGATGGCGAAGTGGTGGTCGATCACGTGTTTATTGAAACCGGCACTGCATCGATCGAAAACTATATCGACGACGCCCTGGTGACACCGGCAACCATCAAAGCCGCGATGGAGGCCGAAGACGACGGTATCGACGGCATCATCATCAACTGCATGTGCGACCCGGGTGTCCACGCTGTTCGGGAAGCGGTTTCCATTCCGGTTTCCGGCACCGCCGAAATAGCCATGCATACCGCCGCCATGCTGGGCCATGCGTTCGGTTTTATCGATGTGCTCGATACCTCGCGCACCATGGTGATAGACCAGATCGCGCGCTATGGCCTGCGCGACCGCTTCGGTGCGTTTCGTGCCATAAACATACCGGTCCTGGAAATCGAAAAACGCAGGCAGGACACCATCAACTTGCTTGCAGACGAAGCCGTGAAACTGGTTCGGGATGATCATGCCGACGTAATTATTCTGGGATGCGGGGCGCTGTTCGGTTGCGACAAAAAGATGAAGGATAAAATCTGTAATCTTCTGCAAGTGGAGATTTGTCCGATCCCGATCATTGATCCGCTGCCGCTTGCCATCAACACCATGATCGCCTGGGTCCGGAGCGGTTTGTGCCATAGTAAACAGGCCTATCCTTTCCCAACGAACGTAAAAGCCGTAAAGGGCTACTCGCTCAACCCCCGCCTTTATTCCAGAAGGTGACAAAAAGACGTCGCTCATCAAGAGCGACGCCAGTAGTATCCACCTCCTGGACGAGGTTTTTACCTGGACTAACCCTGTCCGTCCGCTTCCTAGAAGCGCTTTGTAAATTCCAGCCCATAAGTGCGCGGTTGGGCAAGCTGGACAAAGCCGCCCGCAACAAACTCTTCGTTGTATTCTTCGTCGAACAGGTTCCGGGCCCAGGCCATCAACGACCAGCCGTGTTCCTCGCTTTCAAAGCCAAAGCGAGCCCGCACCAGATCGATGGAACTGCGAGGCAGAATGTTGTTGGGCTCCCAATACTGCTTACCGCGCCGCTCCCAGTCGATGCGCGCCATGACATTGATGCTGCCACTGATCGGCGTGCGATATTGCGCGCCGGCGTTGAAGGTGTACTTGGGCACATAGGGTGCCCAGCTTCCCTCCGCTGTAGGATCAACCCGGTATTCTTTGACCTCACTGTCAGTGACTCCAAGCGCCGCATAAAGGTCAAGCCCCTCGGCGGCCCGGAAATAGGCTTCAACCTCCAGCCCCCATAGATCGACCTTGTCAATATTGGTGATGATCTGGGCGCCGATGGCACTGATAAACGAGAAGTAATGCTGGTTCTTCACGTCGGTCATGAAGGCCGCGGCATTCACCCTCAGCCGTCCGTCGAGAAGCTGGCTCTTGAGACCAATCTCGAAAGTCTCCGACGTTTCTTTTTCGAAAATATCCTGCACGCCAAGTACCGGAACTATGAAGTTTTCCGCGGCCTCGGCCACACCTGGCGGGTTAAAGCCGCCGGAACGAAAGCCCTGGCTGTAGTTCCCGAATAGCGTGAAGTTTTCATTCGGCTTGAAGGTAATGGAAACCTTCGGCTGCCACTTGCTGAAATCGGCGGACCGTTCACCAGCGTCGGGGTCATCCAGCAAATCGTCCTGAATGCGCTCGTCACGATCATAGCGTATAGCCCCCGAAATTTCGATCTGCTCGGTCACGTCATAGTTGACCTGTGCGAAGCCCGCATAAGCATCGCTGTCACGATCGGCGAGCAGCGCAAAGGTGGTTGGGTTTATTGGATCGTTGAATCGGATGCCCTCGATCAGAATGCCCGGCCCAAGATCAAGACCCAGGGTCAACAGGTCGTTGCGTTTGAGGTTGAGGTAGTAGGCCCCGACAATGTAGCGCAGACGTTGATCTCCTGGCGACGTCAGGCGCAACTCCTGACTAAACGCCTCGGTCTTAACCCGGCCATCCTGTGTACCGTCATCAGGCGTCCTGCTGTAGGGCGCCGCATCACCGGCCGAGCGTACATTGACATCGTTCCACGCCGTAATCGAGGTGATCGTGCCGACCCCGGTCTCCACATCGATCTTGGCCGAAAGATCCTGAATTTCACGATCATCAATTCCCCGGATATTGGACTCAATCGGCACGCTCGTGTCATCGGGGTCACCAAAGAAATCCGGTCCCCCTACAAAAAGGTCCGAGTTCACCACAAAATAAAGAGCGCCTCCCCCGGTCTTTGAGTAGCTGCCGCGTAAATCAACGGTGATATTCTCGCTGGGCAGCCACTTCAACAGTGCGCGCGCGCTTTGATCATGGAACCCGTCAACCTTTTCACCAAGGAACACATTGTCGATGTAGCCGTCATACTCAAGATGCGATCCCGCGATACGGAAGAAAAGCTCGTCCTTGATGATTGGCCCACTGATAGAAGCCTGCGCACGCACCCGATTGCCGTTACCTGTACCCACACGAACAAGGCCTTCGAACTCGTTGGTGGGCTGCTTGGTGGTAATGGTAATCGCCCCACCAATGGCGTTTCGGCCATAGAGCGCGCCCTGGGGGCCTTTCAGAACTTCGATCTGTTGAATATCGAACAGTTCCTGGATGGTCTGTGCCGGGTTGGTGGTGAGAACGCCATCAATCACAACGGCGACCGGCGATTCTCCGTTTCTTACCTGGGTTAACCCACGAATGGTGATAAAACTGGTTCCCGAATCCTGGGAGTTGGCAATGGTGACGTTCGGAATAAGGCCGATAAAGTCGTCCGCCTTGTCTATCTTGGCGTCCTCGATCATCTGCTCGGTAAAGACGTTCACTGCCACAGGCACGTCCATGAAGCTTTCCGAGCGCAGCCGCGCCGTTACCTTGATTTCTTCCAGCGCGAACCCTTCTTCGGGTTCCGCTGCGCGACCATCGAGCGCTGTCGCTGCCATGCCAACCAACGCGGTTGAAACAAGAATCTGTCTACAGATTTTTTGCGCCGACATTTATGCCCCTCCTGAATTTCCGTATTTTGATTATCCGGCCTCGCCATTTATCCGAGACCGCAGCCCTACCAGACCGAGTTCACTAGGACCCGAACCCTGGGTCACAAAAGTCTGTCACAGGGATGGAAAAATGTAATTGGGAAGCAACGCGAACCTCCCGCACAGAATTTCGGTTTCTACGGGAAATCCGTCAGATGTTCAGTTGGCGCATGGCCGAAAACGTTCGCCTAACGAGCGACAGAGTGCTGTCCAATTGGTGGGGACGAGGAATGTGCGTTAGCGTAATCCCAGCACCATTTTGGCGATGATATCACGCTGGATTTCGTTGGTTCCGCCATAGATCGTCGCAGCGCGCTTGTTGAGATATTGCGCCATGACCGCTTCCCCTTCGGGGTGTCGCAAGGGCCGACGACTGGATGGTCCATAGAGCGGGCGCTCGGTGACGGAGGGTAGCGCGTCGGGTCCTAGGATATCGATCGCCAATTCGCTCAAGGCCTGTTCGATTTCGGTTGCCAC
>RFJA01000145.1 GCA_003695065.1 Alphaproteobacteria bacterium | reverse complement strand
GTACTGGCCCTCGCGCTGGGTGACCTGGAATGGCTGGTTGACGATCATTCGCAACGTCGGCCGGGCAAAATAGACTTCCTGATCGCGGCCGTTGACCGTGATCCGGCCCGACCCCGGCTTGATCCAGACCCGGGCCACCGCGTCCTTGCGCTTGCCGGTGGCATAGGCCCGGCCGTGCTCGTCGAGCTTGGGCTCGCCGGCTGCAGCATCGGGCGTCGCCGTCTCGACCGCGACCTCTTTCAGGTCTTCAAGCGTCTTCTTTGCTTCATCAGCCATGGTCAGCGGCTCCTCGTATTCTTGGGATTCATGGCGGCAACGTCAATCACTTCGGGCTTCTGGGCGTCATGAGGGTGCTCGCTCCCGGCATAGACCCGGAGGTTGCGCATCTGCTGGCGCCCCAGGGGACCGCGCGGGATCATCCGCTCGATCGCTTTCTCGACGACCCGCTCCGGATGCTGGCCGGAGAGAATCTGCCCCGCCGTGCGGCTCTTGATGCCGCCCGGGTGTCCGGTGTGCCAGTAATAGACCTTGTCGTTCAGTTTCTTGCCCGTCAGCTTGACCTTGTCGGCGTTGATGATGATCACATTGTCGCCGCAGTCCATGTGGGGCGTGTAGGTCGGTTTATGCTTGCCGCGGAGATAGGTGGCAGCGAGTGCTGCGAGCCGGCCGAGCACGACGCCTTCGGCGTCGATAATCAGCCACTTCTTTTCAATCTCCGACGCTTTCGCCGAATAGGTTTTCATTAATCCTGTCCTCGAATGTTCGGATGAGGCGTTGTCGTCGTTCCGACTGGCGCCATGGCGATTCCATCGCCAGTCAGCCATGGCGCGCACTATGCCACTGCACGCGCCAAAGTCAACACGATTTTTTGCCGCCTAATGAATAATTTTCCTGTTTATACAGTGGGTTAGAGAACAGGTATTATTTTACCACAATAAACCGGGGCGGACAGGATGATCCGATCATCCCTCTACCGCAAAGCGGCGACTGCCGATATAGTCGTCCAGAGGATTCAGGTCGGATCGGGAGACCTGAGATTCAAACCAGAGAACATGACGGCGGTTCAAACAGAAAGGGAAACCACGACATGACCGACTCCAGAAAATTTGCCACGCTGGCGGTTCACGCCGGTGCCGCGCCGGATCCCACCACCGGTGCCCGGGCAACGCCGATCTATCAGACAACCTCGTACCAGTTCCAGGACGTGGACCATGCCGCGCGGCTGTTCAATCTGCAGGAGTTTGGCAACATCTATTCCCGGCTGACCAATCCCACGGTCGGGGTTCTCGAAGAACGCGTCGCCGCGCTGGAAGGGGGGATGGCGGCGCTTGGGGTGGCTTCGGGGCATGCCGCCCAGCTCATCGCCATGCACACGCTCCTTGAACCGGGCGACGAATTCCTGGCCTCTACCAAGCTGTACGGCGGGTCGGTCAACCAGTTCGGTCACAGTTTCCGGAAAATGGGTTGGTCGGTGCGGTTCGTTGACCCGGACCGGCCGGAAAATTTCCGGGACGCGATGACCGACAGGGTCAAGGCGATCTTTGTCGAAAGTCTCGCCAACCCGGGCGGCGTGGTGACCGACATAGCCGCCGTTGCCGCCATCGCCCACGAAGCCAACGTTCCGCTGGTGGTCGACAACACCCTGGCCACGCCGTACCTTTGCCGTCCCATCGAGCACGGCGCCGACATTGTGGTCCATTCGGTGACCAAGTTTCTTGGGGGCCACGGCAATTCGGTGGGGGGGATCATCGTGGATTCAGGCCGGTTCGACTGGAAGGGGTCCGGCAAGTTCCCGGCCCTGTCCGAGCCCTGCGACGCCTACCACGGCATGACCTTCACCGAAACCTTTGGCGAGATCGCGTTTATCATTGCCTGTCGCGCCATCGGGTTGCGGGATCTGGGCCCCGCCCTGTCACCGATGAATGCCTTCCTGTTGCTCACCGGAATCGAAACGCTGCCGCTGAGAATGCAGAAACATTGCGACAATGCCATGGAGGTGGCGCGCTTTCTGCGCGGCCATGACAAGGTGAGCTGGGTTTCCTATCCCGGGCTGCAGGACGACAGATACCATACTCTTGCCAACAAATATCTGGAGAATGGCTACGGCGCGGTGCTCACCTTCGGGCTCAAGGGTGGCTATGACGCGGGTATCGCGCTGGTCAACGCGGTGACGCTCCACTCTCACCTGGCCAATGTGGGCGATACCCGCAGCCTGATCATCCACCCGTCGTCAACGACCCACCGCCAGTTGTCGGAGCAGCAGCAAATCGCGGCTGGTGCGGGCCCCGACGTCGTCCGATTATCGGTCGGTATCGAGGACGTGGCCGACATCATCGCCGACCTTGAACAGGCGCTGGCACAAGTCTGAGCCTCCTGTGGCCTGGCGACCCGAAGCGACGGATGATATGACCCGAGGTGGCGTCCGCCACCTCGGTCCGGACCCTAGTCCTCGATGATCTTCATCAGTTTACGCTCGAACAGCCTGAGTACCTGGGAAAGATCACGGCCGCGTTTCAGGATGGTCCCGTTCATGCCGAGGACGCGGTAGGCGCCCTGGTTTCGCGCTTCGCGCGGGGTTTTGATGATCCGGTAGATAGGCATCTCGCTGGATCGGCGGAAGATCGAGAAGACTGCCTCGTTGGCCATCATGTCGATGGCGTAATCCTTCCACTCTCCGGCGGCCACCATGCGACCATAGACGCCGAGAATCCGGTTGAGCTCGCTGCGATCAAAAAAGACCTGAGACCCTGGCCCCTGATGCGAGACCGGAAACGCGCTTATGGGTGGTTGTTCGGTCATATACCCCGGAATCTTTGCCGCCGATGGCATCATTGTGCCCTCATCGACGGGAAAGCGCAACGATCGGGAATCACTCTATTTCTTCACCGCCAGCGTGACGCCATCACCGATCGGGATCATCGACACCCAGACCCGGTCGTCAGCAGCGATCCGGTCGTTGATGGCGCGAATGGCTGTTGTGGACTTGCGCCGATCTGAGTTGTCGACGACGTTGCCGCCCCAGAGCACATTGTCAACCATGATCATGCCGCCCTGGCGCACAAGCTGCAGACCCTGTTCGTAATAGGTGGCATAGCTTTCCTTGTCGGCATCGATGAACATGAGGTCGAAGGTGCCGGTCTCGCCGTCGTCGATCAGCGCTTGCAGTGTCTCGGTGGCTGGCCCGAGGCGCAGGTCGATCTTGTTGGCGACACCCGCTTTCTCCCAGTAGCGCCGGGCCATTGTGGTCCATTCCACGTTCACGTCACAGGCAACGATTCGGCCGTCATCGGGCAGGGCCAGCGCCACCGCGAGTGCGCTGTAGCCGGTGAATACACCCACTTCGAGATAACGCCGCACGCCGAGCGCCCGGACCATGACCCGCATAAACGCACCCTGTTCGGGGCAGATCTGCATTTCCGGGATTTCCGTCTTGGCGCGGGTTTCCGCGCGCAGGGCCTTGAGCTCGGCGGTTTCGGGCACCGAGTGGTACTGCAAATAGGCCCGCAACGACGCTGTCAGTCCAATGGTGTTGCCCATGTCTTGCTCCCGATTTTCGCCTCATCCGTTGTCACAATCATGCCTTAATCCGGGCATATTGGCGCCGCAAAACGAGTCCATACTTCCACCTACTGATCTCCTTCGTCCAGTTGTCGCACCGGAGCCATCAGCCCCACAGCACCCCCCACGCTTCGGGCGGCAGCTGGACACCTCTTCCGCCCGGGCCTTCACGTGCGCTCTGACCGGCATGGCCGGTGGCGCGCACGGGGTGCAGTATGACAGACATGCCATGAACCCGAGACACGCCTTGAAGTCCCTCTCTGCATTGAGTATCTCTTGGTCTCGCTCGCAATAATCGCTTGCACCAGAAGGAGTAGGACGCGCATGGCGGCGCTGCTTGAGGCCACGGACCTCGCCAAGACCTTCGGTCATCTCACCGCCGTGAACGGCATCAGCTTCACGGTTGAAAAAGGCGAGGTGATGGGCTTTCTCGGGCCCAATGGTGCGGGCAAGAGCACGACCATGAAAATGCTCACCGGCTTTCTGCGTCCGACCAGGGGCCGCGCGCGCATTGCCGGTTTTGACGTGGAATCCCAGGCGATCGAGGCCAAGCGGCATTTGGGCTACCTGCCCGAGGGCGCGCCTCTCTATGTCGACATGACACCGGTTGAATTCCTGTCGTTTGTGGCGGCGGCGCGTGGCCTTGACCGGCGTGCGTCGGGTCAGGCCGTGGAACGGGCCATCGATGCCACCCACATCGGCGGCGTGGCGCATCAGTCCATTGACACCCTGTCCAAGGGGTTCAAGCGGCGCGTGGGGCTTGCCCAGGCGATTCTACACGATCCGGAGGTGCTGGTGCTCGACGAACCGACAGACGGGCTCGACCCCAACCAGAAACATGAGGTGCGGCGGCTCATTCGGGACATGGCGCCGGGCAAGGCAATCGTCATCTCCACCCATATCCTGGAGGAGGTGGAGGCCCTGTGCAGCCGCGCCATCGTGATTGATCGCGGTCGGGTCGTGGCGGACAGCGCGCCGGAGGAATTGCGCCGTCGGTCGCGCCACCACAACTGTGTCACGCTCACCGTTCAGGGCGGTGATCCGGACGCGGTCCGCGGTGCCTTGCAAGCGGTCGACCGGGTGGCGCGGGTGGAGGTCGCCGGTACGGGGCCAGTGACCGCGACCGTATGGCCGCGGGATGGCGTCGCGGTTGTGGAGCCGGTGTTGCAGGCGGTTCATCGGCAGGGCTGGACGCTGGTGGAACTGGCTGTGGACCCGGGCCGCCTTGACGACGTGTTCCGATCTCTGACCACCGGGGACGCCGACCTTGAAAAGACGGGGAGCTAGGGGGTGACGGGGCTTGGTGCAATCTTCAGGCGGGAGCTCGCGAACTATTTCGCGACGCCGCTGGCATACGTATTCATTGTCATTTTTCTGATCTTTTCCGGCATTTTCACCTTTTATGTGGGCGGCTTCTATGAGCGCGGCCAGGCTGACCTGCAGCCTTTTTTCACGTTTCTGCCATGGCTCTACCTGTTTCTGGTGCCGGCCATATCCATGCGACTGTGGGCCGAAGAGCGCAAGTCGGGGACGCTGGAATTGCTGATGACCCTGCCGGTGCCGACGGTGGCGGCGGTTCTTGGCAAATATCTTGCCGCCTGGGTGTTCACCGGGCTGGCCCTTGCGCTCACTTTCCCGCTGTGGATCACGGTCAACGTGCTCGGTGATCCCGACAACGGTGTCATTCTGGCCGGGTACATAGCGGGTTTTTTCATGGCCGGCGCCTATCTTGCCATCGGTTCCTGCCTGTCGGCGCTGACGCGCAACCAGGTCATCGCGTTCGTGCTGACGGTCATGCTGGCGTTCCTGTTTACGGTGAGTGGCATGCCCATCGTGCTCGACGTTTTTTCCGAATGGGCGCCGGATCTGGTCGTGGAGCAGGTGGCCTCCTTGAGCTTCCTGACCCACTTCAACGCCATTGTCCGCGGTGTCATTGACCTGCGCGATGTGGTGTTCTTCTTTTCCCTGATCGCACTCTGGCTGGTCGCCAACGTGGTGGTGGTCGAATCACAGAAGGAGGCAGGGTAGCCCATGGTCCTTCGCGATGTGCACAAGGGACGCGTTCTTGTCATTGTTCTGGTGATCATCCTGTTCGTGGCGATCAACATCCTGTCCACGAACCTGCTGACCAATGCCCAGATCGATCTGACCGAGGACCGGCTCTATACCCTGAGCGAAGGCACCACCAGCATCCTTGAGGGGCTGGAGGAGCCCATTCGCCTGCGCTTTTTCTTTTCCGAGAGTGTCGCTACGGCCTATCCCACCGTGATGAATTATGCGCGGCGGGTCCGCAGCCTTCTGAAGCGTTATGAAAGTCTGGCGGGCGGCAAGCTCACGCTGGAAATCATCGACCCCGAGCCATTCAGTCCGGCTGAAGACGAGGCGGTTGCGGCGGGCCTCAAGGGGGCAACCACTGCGACGGGTGAAACCCTCTACTTCGGCCTTGCCGGATCCAACAGTACCGATACCGAAAGGGTGATCCCGTATTTTACCACCGAGCGGGAGCGCTTCCTCGAATATGACTTGACCAAGATGGTCTACGAACTGGCACATCCCGAAAAACCGGTGCTCGGGCTGATCTCGTCGCTGCCGCTGGAATTCGGGCCTGGCGGGCCGATGGCGGCGGCGCAAGGCCAGTCACAACCCTATTTCATTTACGAACAGTTGAAGGACGCTTTTTCCCTGCGGCCACTGGGCAACATTTTCGATCACATTGATGATGACGTGGACGTGTTGCTGATCGCTCACCCCGGCGAACTTGGCGAGGCGGAGCTTTATGCCATCGACCAGTATATTCTTGGTGGCGGACGGGCGCTGGTGTTCCTTGACCCCTATCTGGAATCGTCGAGCTACATGCAGGCTGGCGTTGGAGGCAATCTGCCCTCGGCGTCCACGCTGGGTCCCCTCCTGGCGGCCTGGGGCGTCGAGATGACGGGGGACAAGGTGATTGCCGACCGGGCTCTTGCCCACCGCGTCAGCGTGCCCGATGAAACGGGCTCCCGCAAGGTCACCGACTACCTGGTATGGCTGGCGCTTGGTCCCGCGCAGCTTGACGATCGCGATGTGGTCACGGCGGACCTGGAGACTCTGAACCTCGCGACGGCGGGGAGCCTGTCGGCCATTGACGGAGCCACCACGCGAATCGAGCCGCTGGCTACCTCCAGCGACCAGTCCATGCTGATGGATGTTGGGACGGTGCGTTTCGAACAGGACCCCGACCAGCTTCTGAGAGGGTTCGAGGCCGACGGCGTGGTCAAGGTGATCGGGGCCCGCATCACCGGGCCGGTCGCCAGCGCCTTCGACGGTCCGCCCGCCACCGACGAGGGCCAGGACGGCGATCGGCCGGCCCACCGCAACCAGTCGGCGGGCGATATCAATGTGATTCTGGTGGCTGACGCGGACATGCTGGAGGACCGGTTCTGGGTCCAACTGCAAAGCTTCCTCGGCCAGCGGGTGGCGGTGCCGCTTGCCGACAACGGCGCCTTTGTGATCAATGCGGTGGAGAATCTGAGTGGATCGAGTGATCTGATCAGCCTGCGCAGCCGCGGCGTGTCACAGCGTCCGTTCACCTTGGTTGAGGAAATCCGGCGCGAGGCCGAGGATCGCTTTGCTGCCGAGGAACGCCGACTGCAGGCGAAACTCGACGAGACCGAGGCGCGCCTGCGCGAGCTTGAGGAAGGCTCCGGCGATGCTGCGATCATGGACCAGACCCAGGCCGAGGAAATCGAGGCCTTCCGGCAGGAAATGCTGGCCACCCGCAAGGAGCTTCGCGACGTGCAGCATCAACTGCGCAAGGATATCGAGGCGCTTGGTGGTTGGGTGAAATTCATCAATATCGCTTTGATGCCCATCATCGTCAGTGCCGTCGCCTTCGGACTGGCCGCGGCGCGCCGCCGGCGCCGCATCAGACTGACCGGATAGGATCGGCAACAGGGGTCGTTATGAACAGCAATCGCACCCTGATCATTCTGCTTGTCGTCACCGTGATTGCCGTGCTGGCGGCGGCGGTCGTGGTGGTGCAGCAACAGGCCTCGGTGACCAGCGAGATCGAACGCACGGCCCTTTTCCCCGACCTGGACGAGGAGATTGGGAGCGTGGTTGCGCTGACCGTCAGGTCGGCCGAAGGCGAGGTTGTGGTTCGCCGCGCCGAGGCCGGTTGGGTGGTGCCGGCCAAGCATGACTATCCCGCCGACCGGGCACGGGTGCGCGAGGTGCTGTTGGCGCTGACCCGCATGGAGGCGGTGGAGCCGAAAACGGCGCAGCCCGAGCTTTACGAGCGGCTCGGTGTCAGTGATCCGGATCGTCCGGGGTCGCGTGCGACCCTGCTCAGCCTCCGGGACGCCGCCGGCGGTACAATTGCGGCACTGCTTATCGGAGATCGCGCGCCGGCTCGCGGCGTCTATGGCCGCGACCGCACCGGCGTGGATGGGCGCGCCTATGTCCGCAAGGCCGGCGACGCCCAGAGCTGGTTGGCGCTTGGCGTGCCGGATATCTCCGCCGACCCGGATCAGTGGATCGACCACAATCTGTTGACGCTCCCGCGCGAGCGGATCAGGCGGATCACCATAAGCCATCCCGATGGCAGCACAGTCAGGCTGTTTCGCGACAGTCCGGGCGAGGAGAATTTCACGATTGCCGATCTGCCGCGGGGGCGCCGGGCCAAAACCGGCATGGGGCCTGAGTCGACCGCCGCGGCGCTCTCTTTCCTGTCTTTTGACGACGTGAAACCGGCCGAGGACGTGGATTGGTCGGGCGCGACGCGGACCGTCTATACGGCGTTCGATGGTCTTGAGCTGACCATCCGCATCAAGGACGGTTGGGCGGCGTTCGAAGCGGCCTATCGCATCGAGGTGGCCGAAGAGGGCGAAGGCACTGTGGTCTTGCCATCGTCACCGCCCGACGGCGAAGCCGAAGCCCGGCGCCTGAACGCACGCTATGGCGGCTGGGCTTACAAATTGCCCGCCTACAAGGTCGATGATCTGACCCCGACCATGGACGATCTGACCGAGCCGGCAGAAAACGAAGCAGAGTCCTGATCCCCGGGCTCTTGATCTTGACGTCATCGACAACATATTGCCCCTAGGGGAATCGGACATGTGGGCGGCTCTTGAGCCTGGGACGGGCTCGTCCCACCTCGGGGTCCGCATTCCGGCAAGACACTGTTGGTCCGTTCTCGTGCTCCGGGAACGTGGAAAGCCGTGGGGGAGCCATGACTGAAACGACGACAGCGCCTGAAAAGAAACAGGAACAGCATGAATTCAAGGCCGAGGTCAGCCGTCTGCTGCACATGATGGTGCACTCGGTCTATTCCGAGCAGGAAGTCTTTCTGCGTGAACTGATCTCCAACGCTTCAGATGCCTGCGACCGGCTGCGGTATGCCGCGCTCACGGCGCCCGAACTGCTGGGCGACGACAAGGATTTCCGGATCACGATTCATGCCGATCCCGATGCCCGAACGCTGACCATCACCGACAACGGCATCGGCATGAACCGCGAGGACATGATCGAGAACCTGGGCACCATTGCGCGCTCGGGCACCAATGCGTTTCTTGCCGAACTCACAGGCGACGCCAAGAAGGATCTGAATCTGATTGGCCAGTTCGGGGTCGGTTTCTATTCGGTGTTCATGGTGGCGACCAGGGTCGAGGTCATCAGTCGCAAGGCGGGCGAGGACAAGGCATGGCGCTGGGAGTCCGATGGCCTCGGCGCGTTCAAGATCAGCGAGGCCGAGCGCGACAGCCGTGGTACCGAAATCAGAATCTATCTGAAGGACGAGGCCAGGGAATTTGTCGAGGCCCAGCGGCTCAAGGCGGTGGTCAAGAAATATTCGGACCACATCCCGGTTACCATCAGCCTAGCCGTCAAGGGCAAGGACGAAGAGACGGTGAACACCGGCCAGGCCCTGTGGATGCGGCCCAGATCGGACATTACCAAGGAACAGTACAAGGAATTCTACCGCCACACGGCGCATGCATTCGACGAACCCTGGGCGACCCTGCATTATCGGGCCGAGGGCGTGATCGAATACAGCGTGCTGCTCTATATCCCGACCCAGCGGCCGTTCGATCTGTTTGATCCGGCGCGCAAGCCGCGGGTCAAGCTGTATGTGAAAAGGGTGTTCATCACCGACGATTGTGAGGACGTGCTGCCAGGCTACCTGCGGTTCGTGCGCGGCGTCATCGATTCCGAGGACCTGCCGCTCAACATCAGCCGCGAGATGCTCCAGCACAATCCGGTGCTGGCCAAGATCCGCAAGGCGGTGACCAACAAGGTACTGGCGGAGCTTGAGCGCAAGTCGAAGGACGCGGAGTCCTACGCCCGGTTCTGGGACAGCTTCGGCGCCGTGCTCAAGGAAGGGATCTACGAGGATGGGGAGCGGCGCGACAAGCTCCTCAAGCTCGCCCGCTTCCATTCCACCAGTGGCGACGGCCTCACCAGCCTCGACGATTATGTGAAACGGATGAAGCCAGACCAGAAGGCGATCTACTACATTACCGGCGACGACCTGGCTTCGGTACGCCGCAGTCCGCAACTTGAAGGCTTTCGCGCCCGGGGCGTAGAGGTCTTGCTGCTCACCGATCCGGTGGACGATTTCTGGCTGTCCATGGTGCCCGAATATGACGGAAAACCCTTCAAGTCGGTTACCAGGGGCGGCAGTGAACTCAAGGACCTCAAGACCGGAAAGGACGATGAAAAGGACACCGAAAAATCCGAGGTGACACCGGGAATCGAGGCCCTGGTTGCGGCCTTCAAGGAAGCCCTCGGCGACGCGGTCAAAGACGTGCGCACCACCGACCGGCTGACCAACAGCGCGGTCTGTCTGGTGGCCGACGAGGGCGACATGGACATTCACATGGAACGTATTCTCAAGGCGCACCACAAGCTTGGGCATACCAGTCCGCGCATTCTGGAAATCAATCCGGGCCATCCGGTGATCAAGACTCTGGCTGCAACCGTTCAGGCCGACGCCAAGTCGGAAACGGTCCGGGAGGCGGCTGAACTGTTGCTTGATCAGGCCCGGATCGTCGAAGGTGAGCCTCTGCCCGACCCGGCCGGCTTTGCGGCGCGCCTGTCGGCCGCGATCGCGCGCGGTTTCGGGGGCGGATAAAGCTTCGGTCCCGATTCAGGACAACTTTCGAAAAAGTGTAATTATTTCTTAACGTTTGATTAAGGTGAGGGCCGTTCGGCCCTCCCTTTTGCCTCTTAACACCCTGTCATAAAGTCAAAAAAATCATATGGCATGTGACTTGCTTGTTTGCGGGCAAACGTGGTTTCTTGTCCGACAGGCAGGCGTAAAATGTTTCGTGTTTCGGTACTGGGCGCCCTGAAAAGGGGGATGCAGGTTGTCGATAGCCACCGGTCGCGCTGCTTTGAATTGGCGGTGTGGCCGGCCCTGTTGTGGCTTGTGTTCAAAAGCGTTCCCGCCAACCTGGTCCAGAGTATGCCTGGCCTGCGCTTCGTGGACCCGGCAACTCTGGCAAATGGTGCGGTGATTCTGTTCGCTGTGGCCTGGTTCCGTCATGTCATTCGCCAGGGCAATCGCGGCCAAAACAGTCGGAGTCAGAGCCGTACAAGAGCGGTGCGGAAGGCGATGTTCAGCCCGGTTTCGATCAGTCTGGTGCTGCGCTTCGTCTTGCGCAGCGCATTGATCGTGGTTGGCGCCAGTGTGCTTCTGGTCCTGCCGACCCTTTTCTTTGCCATGGGTTGGATCTTCCTAAGCCAACCGACGGTGATTGACCCCGAGGTTGTCGCCCGATCTGTAGGCGTTGGCCTGCCACTGGCGATCCTGGTTCTGTCTCCACTTTTGGTCCGGCTTTATGCCTACTATGCGGCGGTGATTGCTGGTCGTCATGATGTAAGCCCTCTCGATGCCTGGCGCTGGATGCGCGGCAAGAGCATGACTTTTGTCCTGATGCTTGCCGGTGGGCTTGCGCCGGCGATCCTCTGCCTGAACGTGGTCGAGGCGCTGGGTCTCGGACTGCCTGGTTATTTTCTGGCCATGCCGGTGCTGTTCACCTGTGTGGCGCTGGCTGCGGCGGCCAGCGCGCGGGCCATGGCGGATCTGGTTTCACCGCCCCTGATCACATCTACTCGGGCTGTGTGACGTCGAACCGCAGGGCCGCCAGAATCGGCCCTGCATCCCCTTCCTGAATGATGATTGCGCAGGCGTCGCGCCCGCGCTCTCGCATGGTTTCAAGGTCGATCTCGACAACGGTGGGCTTGCCGGTCCAGGTCGCCAGTTGTTCGCTTTCGCGCACCACGTTGCGATAGCGCATCACCTTGCCACCCAGCTCACCGCCCTGGATGTGAACCCTGTGGTCCCTGTCAAAGCCCACCAACCAGACGCTGGCTGGTGTATCGGGTGTTCCGCTGCCAATCTCGATGCGACGAACCGGCCCGCTTCCGGTGACCACGAGGTCAGCGGAAAAGGGCTTGCGTTGCCCGTTTTCGATCAGCGCCAGCGCTTCGTCACGGCGCGAACCGACCACCTCATGGCGGCCGTCGATGATCATCTGGGGGGTATAGACGCCCGACTTTCCCATGGCCCGGTTGTAGGCCTTCTGCCGCGCCGTGTTCTGGGGCCTGGCCAGGGTGTCCCGCCAGCCAAGGTAATCCCAATAGTCGACGTTCCAGCTCAGCGCCAGAAGATCGTCCCGATCCGCCAGTTCACCAAGAAAGCGATCGGCCGGCGGACAGGACGAACAGCCCTGGCTGGTAAACAATTCCACAACGGTCAACTGGTCCGCGCCTTGCGCCATGCCCGGTCCGCCGAGCAGCATGCCCGACAGGACGGCGATACAGGCCAGACGTAGGATCTTCGAGGTCATGATCCGAAGGTAGCGCTGCGTTGGGTCAACTGCCAGTCACAGCTTGGTGAGAGGTGCGAATAATACAAAGGCGCGGGGAGCTTGTCCGCCGCGCCTTTGTCCGAAGTCGAACCTGCCGGCTATGCCGCCAGGCTCCTCAACACATAGTGGAGAATGCCACCATGGCGGAAGTATTCCACCTCGTCCGCCGTGTCGATCCGGCACAGGAGCATGATCTCTTTGGTTGAGCCGTCAGCGTATGTGATGGTGCACGCCACGTCCTGGCGCGGCGTGATCCCGTCGGCGATACCGGTGATCGAGAAAACTTCCGTGCCCACAAGGCCAAGTGATTCGCGGTTGTCGCCATCCTTGAACTGGAGAGGCAACACGCCCATGCCGACCAGGTTGGAGCGGTGGATGCGCTCGAAGCTCTCGGCGATTACCGCCTTGACGCCGAGCAGATTGGTGCCCTTGGCTGCCCAGTCGCGCGACGATCCGGTGCCGTATTCCTTGCCGCCGATGACCACCAGCGGGGTTCCCTCGGCCTTGTATTTCATCGCCGCATCGTAAATGGACATCACTTCGCCGGAAGGCTGGTGGGTGGTCCAGCCGCCTTCCGTACCCGGTGCCATCAGATTGCGCAGCCGGATGTTGGCGAAGGTGCCCCGCATCATCACCTCGTGGTTGCCGCGGCGCGAACCGTAGGAATTGAAGTCCTTGGGGTCGACGCCGTGTTCGATCAGATACTGGCCGGCCGGCGAGTCCTTCTTGATCGCGCCGGCGGGCGAGATATGGTCGGTGGTGATGGAGTCACCGAGCAGCGCCAGAGGCCGGGCGTTCAGGATATCGGAAAAGCCGCCGGGTTCCTTGCTCATGCCTTCGAAATAGGGAGGATGCTGCACATAGG
>RFJA01000144.1 GCA_003695065.1 Alphaproteobacteria bacterium | reverse complement strand
TCCCACGCCTTGCCCAATTCGAGAATGAGCGGCATCAGCGTCTCGGAAACGTAGCGCCCGCCGAAAATCCCGAAATGGCCCGCGTCATCAGGCCCGGTGCGCAGGCTGTTGGCTGGCGGCGATGGGGTGACTGTCATGTCCGGATGATATCCTTGCTCATTGTGGATCACACATTTTCGCGGCCTTCAGAAAGGCGCGAATCTTGGCCGGCGATTTGACCCCGGGCCTGTCTTCGACGCCGGACGATACATCCACGCCCGGCGCCCCCGCAACACGGATCGCCTCGCCAACCACGGCGGCATCAAGGCCGCCCGAAAGAAACCAGGGCCGGGCAACCCGGACGCCCCTCAAAATCTCCCAGTCGAAACGCAGGGCGTTGCCGCCGGGCAGCGCGTCGGCCATAGATTTAGGGGGTTTCGCATCAAACAGCAAGAAATCGGCGACATGCTGGTAAGCCCCGGCTGCTTCCAGATCGTCCCGGCCGGCCAGGGGGACCGCCTTGATCACGCGGCGATTGAATTGCTCCCGGACAGCCGCGACGCGATCCGGCGTCTCCGATCCGTGCAACTGAATCAGGTCGAGCGGGACATGCGCCATTACCCGGGCCAAGAGATCATCATCCGGATCAACAAAAACGCCGACCCGTTTGACCCGCGTGGCACTCGCCGCCAGGGCCTTGGCGGCCTCCACATCCAGGGCCCGGGGCGAGGGCGGATAGAACACGAAGCCCACATAATCCGCGCCTGCCTCCATCGCCACTTGCAACGCCTCGGGCGTGGTGATTCCGCATATCTTGACAGCAACCGACATCGGGGAAACGTCAACCGGCCTGCGGCACAGCGCCAAGCTCTGCCGCAATGGCGCCAGCCGCCGCCGCAGGATCGGCCGCCTCGGTAATCGGTCGGCCGATAACCAGATGGCTCGCCCCGGCGGCCAGCGCCTCCGCCGGAGTCATTACCCGTTTCTGGTCACCAGGCGCCGTGCCGGCGGGCCGGATGCCCGGCACCACCAGGGTGAACGACGGGCCCGCCAGTTTGCGCAATCGCGCCACTTCATGGGGCGAGCAGACCACCCCGTCGAGACCCGCGTCCAGGGCCAGGGCGGCAAGCCGCGCCGCCTGGTCAGCGGGCGTGGCGTTCACGCCGATATCGTTCAGATCTTTATCGTCAAGGCTGGTCAGTACCGTCACGCCAACCATTTGCGGCCGACTGATCCCGAGCCGGTCGGCAGTCGCTCGCGCACTCTCGACCGCGGCTTTCATCATCGCCAGACCACCGGCGGTGTGCACGGTCATCATGAACGGGTGCAGGGGGACAAGAGCCGCCACCGCCCGGGCCACTGTATTCGGGATATCGTGAAGCTTCAGATCGAGGAATATGGGCAGACCGGCGGCCGCCACCGCCTCCACCCCCGCCCGTCCGGCGGCACTGAAAAACTCAAGCCCCAGCTTGACTCCGCCGACCCTGCCACCAAGAGCCTGAACCAGGGCACAGGCTTCGTCGGGATCCTGGGTATCAAGGGCGCAGAGCACCGGATTGTGGCCTTGTTTCGCCATGAGGTCGCCCGTTCCAAGCTCGTTGCAAACGCCTTTCAGGTGGCAAGGTCGGTGTCTGCCCGGTTATCGATCTGCCGGGCAGAGTCCGGGGCGCGGCGTTTCGCGCGCCGCCGCCGAGCCACGGACCAGGCTCCAACCAGAGCCCCTAGCGCGAGGCCTATGGATATACTGGAAAAAACCACGGCGTAAAGAGGAAGGGTGGGCGCAAACGGCAACGGATCAAATGACAGGGTCACCGGCGCCCGGTTCGCAACGGCAACCACGGCGGCCAGCACGATGACCCCCGCAGCGACAATCCAGTAGATCATTTTGGCGAGAAGTTGCAACACAGGTACCACCTGGCCGGAACAGGCCAACCGTTGACAACGGCGGCCTGTTTACGGGTTGTCAGCCGTTTCCTTCCATCAGCCGTTCCCTGATTTCCTTGCCGGGCTTGAAATAGGGAACCTTCTTTTCAGGAACATTGACTTCTTCCCCGGTGCGCGGATTTCGACCCGTCCGCGCGCCCCGGGTTTTTACGGAAAAAGCCGCAAAGCCCCGCAGCTCAACCCGATCACCGCGCGCCAGCGCCTCGGTGATCTCGCCGAAAATCGTGTCGATGACGGTCTTGGCGTCTTTCTGCTGAAGGTCCGGGTGCGCTTCCATGAGGCGTTGAATTAATTGAGATTTGGTCATTCCCATGGATGCCATCCTCTCTGGGTTCCAAGAATGCCGAACGGCTTCCGGGAACACTCGGGTACGGACAAAAGGCCAACCGTTTCCGCCGTCAGACTACCGTGTAGGGTGCCAAAGCGACACCATGCCGTCAAGGGTAAGTTCCTCTACCGACATAATTTTTTGTATTACCGAACCGACGAGATCGGTCAACAGCCGCTCTTTCGGGGTCAAATCCTTGTCGACGACCGGCAGTTCGCCGCTGACCCCGTGCTCGGATTCCAGCCAGCGCCGCGCGTCGCGTTCGCCGCCGACCGCATCGACCAGACCGTTGGCGACCGCCTGGCGACCGGTATAGACTCGCCCGTCCGCCAGCCTGATCACGGCGGTCCGATCCAGGCCGCGGCGCTCGGCAACCAGATCGACAAACCAGTTGTAGCTGTCGTCGATCATGGCCTGAATGGCCGCACGGGCCTCATCGGACATGGGTTTGTCGATGCTGGGCTCGCCTTTGAGCGCCCCGCTTTTCACCGTTTCCACACCGATACCGACTTTGTCGAACAGGCCCGACAGCTCGGCGGCCTGAAAGATGACCCCGATGGATCCGGTAATCGTGGTCTCCCGGGCGATCAGATGGTCAGCCGCAATGGCCGTCAGATAGCCCCCCGAAGCGGCCAGAGTTCCCATCACCGCAACCACCGGCTTGTTGGCGCCAACACGGCGAATCGCGTGGTAGAGTCCCTCGCTGCCGGCGGTCGTGCCGCCCGGACTGTTGATCCGCACAACGAGGGCCCGGGCGTTCGAATCTTCTGCAACCTCCTGCAGCACCGATTCGAGCTGGGGATTTTCAACAATGATGTCATTGATGGTCACCCGGGCGACATAGGGACCGCGCTCGATCCCACCGAACGGAGTCAAGGCCCAGATTACCAGTGCGGCCACCGCCAGAATGGCAACCAGGCGCCATAGACTGAGGCGCCGTTTGAGACGCCGGCGGTCGATCAGCATATCAAGGTCCGATGACATGAAGTTCCTTTCCTGCGATCCTGCGGCACAGTGAGACTACAACAAAATGCCGGCCCTGTCGCGGGACAGGGCCGGCTTTCGACAAGACAAGCTAACGCACTGGCGCAAAGCCTATTTCTTAGACTCTTCCTCGCTTTCCGCCGCGACCTCACCATCGTCGGCCGGGGTCTCTTGCGAAGCGTCATCACCTTTGGCTTCCCGCGCCTTGTTCATGGCAGCGCCCAGGATGTCGCCAAGGCTGGCGCCGCTGTCCGCGGTACCGTATTGGGCAACCGCCGCCTTTTCTTCAGTGATCTCCAGCTGCTTGACCGACAGGCTGACCTTGCGGTTGGAGCGGTCGATGTTGGTGATCATGGCGTCAACCTTGTCCCCCACGGCAAACCGGTCGGGACGCTGATCGGCTCGGTCCCGGGCAAGGTCGCTGCGGCGAATGAACGCCTTGACATCGCTGTTGCCGATGGTGACCTCAATCCCGTTGTCCTGAACAGCCGATACGGTGCAGGTGACGGCGTCCCCCTTCTTCTTGCCGGCAAGCGCCTGGCCGAACGGATCGCCCTCAAGCTGCTTCATGCCCAGGCTGATGCGTTCCTTCTCGGTGTCAACGTCGAGCACCACCGCCTTGACCACGTCGCCTTTCTTGAAGTCCTGAATGGCTTCCTCGCCGGACTTGTTCCAGTCGATGTCGGACATGTGCACCATGCCGTCCACATCGCCTTCGAGACCGATGAACAGGCCAAACTCGGTGATGTTCTTGATTTCCCCCTCGATCTCGGTGCCCGGCGGGAAGCGCTCTGCAAAGTCTTCCCACGGATTGGCCAGGCATTGTTTGAGGCCAAGGCTGATCCGGCGTTTTTCCGGATCGACCTCGAGCACCATGACCTCCACTTCCTGACTGGTGGAGACAATCTTGCCGGGATGGACGTTCTTCTTGGTCCAGCTCATTTCGGACACATGGATCAGGCCTTCGACGCCCGGCTCCAGCTCCACGAACGCGCCGTAGTCGGTGATGTTGGTAACCCGGCCCTTGATCTTGGCCCCCACCGGATACTTGGCTTCGACGCCTTCCCACGGATCGGCTTCAAGCTGTTTCATGCCCAGGCTGATGCGCTGGGTTTCGGGGTTGAGCTTGACGATCTGGACCTTGACGGTCTCGCCGATCGACAGCGCCTCGGAGGGATGGCCGATCCGCCGCCACGAAATGTCGGTGACGTGGAGCAGGCCGTCAATGCCGCCAAGATCCACGAAAGCACCGTAGTCGGTGATATTCTTTACCACACCCTCGACCACCTGGCCCTCTTCCAGAGTGCTGATCAGATCGGCGCGCTGCTCGGCGCGGGTCTCTTCAAGAATGGCGCGGCGAGATACCACGATGTTGCCGCGTTTGCGGTCCATTTTCAAAATCTGGAACGGCTGCGGAATGTTGAGAAGCGGTGTGACATCGCGCACCGGGCGTACATCGACCTGGCTGCCCGGCAGAAAGGCCACGGCGCCCGACAGGTCGACGGTAAAGCCACCCTTGACGCGACCGAAGATGACGCCTTCCACGCGCTCGCCGGCCTCGTAAGCCTTCTCCAGCTTTTCCCAGGCTTCTTCACGGCGCGCCTTGTCACGGCTCAGGATGGCTTCGCCAAAGGCATTCTCCACCCGTTCCACGTAAACTTCGACGGTGTCGCCAGGCTTCAGCTCGGCGGTCTGGCCGGGCGGGGCAAATTCCTTGAGCGGAACACGGCCTTCGGACTTGAGGCCGATGTCGATGACGGCATAATCACTGTCAACGTCGATAACGGTGCCGGTGACGACCTTGCCTTCGAAACGGTTGGCGCCGCCCAGGCTCTCGTCCAGCATGGCGGCAAAGTCTTCGCGGCTTGGGGTCGCCGCAGCGGTTTGTTCTGACATAGGGTCTCCTAAACGTCTTCAATTGCTATTCGGGCCAGCCGGTTGTCTCCGGCGGTCTTCCCCGCCCGGCGCCCTGCGAAGCAATCGCTCATGCACCGGATTCGAGGTGGTCCAACGGGTTCGTGGCGGGGCCTGCTGCTGATCGGCAACAAGCACCCAGTACAAAACGCATAAACCACCAGCTAGCCGGGGTCCCCCTGCTACCTCGTGGCTGTCATGCGATACGTTCTTTTACCAGCGTTAACGCCGTCTGGAACACGGTCTCTATATCGGAATTGGTGGTATCAAGCAAGTGTGCGTCTTTGGCGGCCACCAGCGGCGCGTGGCTGCGGCTCCGGTCGCGGGCGTCGCGGGCCTCCATTTCGGCGAGCACGGTCTCGAATGGCACATCCTCGCCGCGCGCCTTCAGTTCGAGCCAGCGCCGCCGCGCCCGGGTCTCGGTGTCGGCGGTCACGAACAGCTTCACGTCCGCATCGGGGCACACCACGGTGCCAATATCGCGCCCGTCGAGCACGGCGCCCGCGGCGTTGCCCGGCGGGTGCTCTGCAAAATCCCGTTGCAGATCAAGAAGCGCAGCGCGGACCGCCGGAATGGCCGCCACCTTTGACGCTGCGTCCCCGGCTGCTTCCTCGCGAATGGCGGGATCATCAAGCAGATCGAGGTCGAGGTTGCGCGCCGCCCTCGTGGCCGCCTCGGGATCGGAGGGGTCGCCGCCGGCGCGCAGCACCGACAGACCCACGGCACGGTAG
>RFJA01000143.1 GCA_003695065.1 Alphaproteobacteria bacterium | reverse complement strand
GTGTTCGCCTGCGCGCTTCTCAATTCCCAGCCCATGGGATTCTACGCTCCGGCCCAGATCGTGCGTGACGCCAGTGATCACGGGGTCGAGGTGCGCGACGTGGATGTCAATCACAGCCTTTGGGACTCGACCCTGGAGCCGGGCACTGACGGACGCTGTGCGCTCCGCCTCGGGTTCCGGATGGTCAAGGGACTGGCAAAAAAAGACGTCGACAACCTTCTTGCCCGCCGAGGCAGCGGGTACCGAAGCCTGGCTGCGCTTCAACAGGCCGGTGTGCGAACCGCCGCCATCGTCCGGCTGGCCGAAGCGGATGCCTTCCGGTCCCTGGGCCTCAGTCGTCGTCAGGCGGTGTGGGCAGCCAAACGCCTTGAAACCCAACCACCCCTGCCGCTGTTTACGGACCTTGAACCACCGCCCACCGCGGCTGAACCGGCGCTGCCCGTGATGACGCCGGGTGAAGAGGTGGTCGCTGACTACCGCCACCGGGGGCTCAGCCTCAAGGCCCACCCCATGACCTTCCTGCGCCCCGCCCTTGAAGCGCGGGGCGTGATCCCGGCAAGAGCGCTTGACACTGTCAGGCACGAACAGATGACCACGGTGTCAGGCGTGGTGATCACCCGTCAGCGCCCCGGCACCGCGTCCGGCATCGTATTCATCACCCTTGAGGACGAAACCGGCGTCACCAACCTGGTGGTATTCAACCATATTTTCGAGCGTTTCCGCCGACGAATCCTGGGCGACCGCATCCTGATCTGCCGGGGCCGGGTAGAAAAAGCGCAAGGCGTCATCCATGTGATTGCGGAGCGGTTCGAGGATGCCGGGCCGCTCCTGCCCCTGATGACCGCCGACCCGGACACGGATGCCAAATCCTTCCTCGCCAAGGGCCGTTTTTTCTTTTAAGACTTGTTTGATAAATTCAGAAAATCAAAACGACCGCCGCCATGACAACACCCATCGCCTTCAACCGAGATTTCACACCCGTCTACGGTACCGTCGAAGAGGTGACCCCGCTCATTCGCCGGATCGTCGCCAAAAATCCAAGCCCCTTCACCTTCACTGGCACCAATACCTACATCATCGGGCGTGGCAAAGTGGCGGTGATTGACCCCGGGCCAGACATGGCAAGTCATCTGGCAGCGCTGGACCGCGGCCTCGTAGGAGAGCAGGTCACACATATCCTTGTCACCCACACCCACAGCGACCATTCCCCGGCCGCCGCCCCCCTCAAGGAAGCGACCGGCGCGCCGATACTTGCCTTCGGGCCGCACGCCATCAGGCGCGGCGACGAACCCGATGTGGAAGAGGGTGCCGACCGGACCTTCGCTCCGGACGTGACCATACGCCACGGCGATATCATAGAAGGAGATGGCTGGACCATCGAGGCAATCCACACCCCGGGGCATACCTCCAATCACGTCTGCTATGCCCTCAGGGAGGAACAGGCCCTGTTTCCCGGCGATCATGTGATGGGGTGGTCGACCACGGTGATCTCTCCCCCGGACGGAGACATGGCCGCCTACATGCGTAATCTCAGGGCGCTGCTGCCACGCCCCGACGTCATCTATTATCCGACCCACGGAGCCCCGATCCTCGACCCCAAGCCCCTGGTCGAAGCGCTGATCCGCCACCGTGAGGAACGCGAGGCCGAGATTCTGGACTGCATTGCCGACGGTCTCGAGACCATTCCGGCCATGGTGAAGCGCATGTATCAAAACGTACCCACCTACCTTCACCCCGCCGCCGGCCGGTCGGTTCTGGCGCACCTTATTCATATGACCGAAACCCGCCGGGTCGAGACCGAAGGCCCGCCGACCGAAACCAGCGTCTACCGCCTGCCTGACTGACCACCGGGCTGACCGCAGATGGCCTTGCAACGGGCCTCTACCAGAGGCCACAGAGGGTGGCGCCGCCCCCACCGGGCCAGCATGATGGAGTGCGCCGCTGCCGCCGCATTGCGAGCCCGCGTGCCACAACCTCGTGCCGCTTCGTACTCGGCACGGGCAAGCAGAACCGGGACCAGCGCCAGGCTGCGCGGCCCCTGGCGCTCGCTCAACCGCGATATCACCGCATCATACAGTCGCGCGGTCGCCTCATCCGTCGCCAGGCGCGTTCCATCTGAGGCGCCGGATGAATCGCCGCTCAGCAGCGCAAACGCCCTGCGGACCAGACCGGGCGAGCCCGTCCGCCCCTGCGTCCTGGATGTTCCGGCGCCACTGCCTGAAGCAGACCGGAACAGGCGGCGGGCCTTGTCCCGAGTCCGGTTCCAAACATTTCGGATCAGCTTGTTGATGATGTTCATCAGGGAGCCCAAGTGCCGGAATTGGAGCCATTGTGCCCATCCCTATGACGCGTCGGCCTATGAAGAAGTGACACACCGACCAAAGGCTTGCCTTGAAATTTCCGGCAAAGGAAAGATATATGACACAAAGGTGCATTGCCCGGCTCGGGGCGCGTGGAGAAGTACAGGACAGATGACCAACCAGACTGATACCGTTGATATTCCGGTTCCGGAACAATCGGCTGCGCCGCTGGTTGATCCTAGCATCGACCTTGAGGCTGAAATCAATCGGCTGCGCAAGGAAAAAAATGCGGTCATCCTGGCCCACTACTATCAGGAGCCGGAGATACAGGATATCGCCGACTTTGTCGGTGACTCCCTCGACCTGGCCCGCAAGGCCGCAGCCACCGAGGCCGACATGATCGCGTTCTGCGGCGTGCGCTTTATGGCCGAAACGGCGAAGATCCTCAGCCCCGATAAAAAGGTGGTCCTGCCCGACATGGAGGCCGGATGCAGCCTTGAGGATAGCTGCCCCGCTGACGAATTTGCCAGATTCCGGGAACAGCACCCTGACCACATCGCGCTGACATACATTAATTGTTCGGCCGAGGTAAAAGCGTTGACCGACATCATCGTCACCTCGTCAAACGCCGAATACATCATCAACCAGATTCCGGAAGACCAGCCAATCCTGTTCGCCCCGGACCGGCATCTCGGCGGCTATATCGCTCGAAAAACGGGTCGCAAGATGACACTGTGGCCGGGCACCTGCATCGTGCATGAGCGATTTTCCGAACGCGAACTCATAAAATTAAAGGCCCGCCACCCGGATGCCCCGGTGGCCGCCCACCCGGAATGCCCGGATCACATTCTCGATCTGGCCGATCATGTGGGCTCCACGTCGTCAATTCTGAAATTCGTGCTGGGTTCCGACGCCAACACCTTCATCATCGCGACCGAGCCCCACATCATCCACCAAATGGAACTGGCGGCACCGGAGAAGACCTTCATCGGCGCGCCGGGTGCGGACGGCAACTGCAATTGCAACATGTGCCCGTTCATGGCGCTCAATACCATGGAGAAGCTCTATCTGGCGCTGCGGGACGAAAAACCGGAAATCATCCTGCCCGAGGACATCCGGCTGAAGGCCCTCAAACCGCTTGAACGCATGCTGGAGATGTCACCGCCCATGGCGACCAACCGACCGACCACCGACGCACCCGCCATGGTTTCCTGACACCAATGCTCGACAAGGGGGAAATCGAGCGCGTGGTCGCCATGGCGCTGGCTGAAGACGTGGGCAACGGCGACCTGACCAGCCAGGCCACCATTCCCGCACACCTTTCCCTGTGCGCCACCATGAATACCCGCCAGCCCATGGTCCTGGCCGGCCTGCCGCTGGCGGTCGCCACCTTCCGGGCCTGTGATGCCGACTGCCAGATCGAATGTTTGACTAAAGACGGCGACAGACTGGACCAGGGAACAACAATCGCCCGCATAACCGGCAACGCCCGTGCCATCCTGACCGCCGAACGCACCGCGCTTAATATCGTACAGCACCTGTCGGGCATCGCTACACTGACCCGGGCATACGTTGATCGCATTGCCCACACCCGAGCCAGGCTTCTTGATACGCGCAAGACCATTCCCGGTCTGCGCAAACTGGCGAAATATGCTGTCCGCATGGGCGGCGGGCACAACCACCGGATGCGCCTGGACGACGGCGTCCTGATCAAGGACAACCACATCGCGCGCGTCGGCAGCGTGGCAGGCGCAATCAAGGCGGCAAAGGCAGCAGATACCGGCGCCAGCACCATCGGTATCACCGTGGAATGCGATACCCTGACCCAAGTTGAAGAAGCGATCGACGCCGGGGCCGACCGCATACTCCTCGACAACATGACGCCGGATCAGTTGCGCAAGGCTGTCGCCCTTGCCGCTGGCAGGGTCGAACTGGAAGCGTCGGGCGGCGTCACCTTGGAGACCATCGCATCCATCGCCGAAACCGGGGTCGATTTCATCTCGGTCGGCCGGATCACCCAGTCAGCGCCTGCAGTGGATATCGGGCTGGATTTTGCAGATCGAGAAGACATCGGATTCCCCGAAAACTTGTAAATACGCCAGATCATTTCGCTAAAGATGGGGTGATCGAGACGTATTTTGCCAGATTTTTTTGAAAATAAATTAAATTTTCCTATACCCAAAAGCCAGGATGGGCTATAGTCGGGCTGGCTTTCATACGGCCCCGAAATAAAACCGCAGTCCAAAAGAACCGCACAAAGCGGTCCTGACGTCGGTAAAATTCTGTCATCAACCTCTCAGGGAGGACGACCATGACTCAGTCCAGGAATGGAATCCGTGATCTGTCCATCGTATCGGTGCTGGCCGGTACGACCATGCTTACGACACCAATGCTATTGCCTGCCGCCGCGCAGGAAGAAGCCGCGCCACGCGGTTACATGGTAGAAGAAATCGTCGTCAGCGCCCGGAAGCGTTCGGAATCGTTGCAGGACGTGCCACTTTCCATCGGCGCGATCACCGGCGACCAGGCGCGTAATCTGGGTGCCAACGACATCGTTGACCTGTCCCGCAATGTGGCGGGCCTGACCATTGCCGATCTGGGCCCCGGCCAGAGCCAGGTAGCCATCCGCGGGGTCAGCTCCGGCCAGGTGGTCCGTGACGAATCGAGCCGTAAGGAAACGGTCGGGATTTATCTTGATGAGTCCGTGATCTCGGTGGCGCTGTTCACGCCCGATATCGATCTGTTCGATCTGGAACGCGTTGAAGTTCTGCGGGGCCCGCAGGGTACACTGTTCGGTTCGGGATCGCTTGGCGGCACCATCCGCTATATCACCCGCCAGCCGGTGATCGACGAATTGGAAGGTTCGGCCGAAGCCACCATTTCAACCATCGAGCATGGGAACGAGGAAGGCTCCATCAAAGGCGCCATCAACGTGCCGATCGTGGAAGGCAAGGTCGCGGCCCGGGCCGTCGCCTATTACAACCGCATTGGCGGCTTCATCAACGCCATCGACCACGACGGCAGCATCACCAAGGATGTGGACGACGGCGATAAATATGGTGGCCGTCTCGCGATCCTGTTCGAGCCGACGGAGCGCCTGCGGATTACCCCGCGTATCGTCTACCAGAAACTGGAGACCAACGGCTTTCCGCGCGCTGATGTTTGGAACCTGTTCCTCAACCCCTTCACCACGACGCGACCGGCCGGGACCTTCGGCGACTATGAGCAGTTCCGGCAAACCGATGAAGGACTTGACGACGACTTCCTGCTGCTCGATGGCACCATCGAATATGATTTCGATGGCGCGACCCTGACGTCGGTCAGTTCCTACACCGATCGCGAAGTGGACGTGTTGCGCGACTCGGCACAGCTTACCGGCCAGATCACCGGCGTACTGATCGGACTGCCGGACCTCGCAACCCTCGACGCGCCGCTGCTTGATGCGACCACTCTCGAGGTGTTCACCCAAGAGCTGCGGATTGCCTCCAGCGACGAAGGGCCGTTCCAGTGGCTGTTCGGTGGTTACTATTTCACCATGGACAAGACCTATGGCCAGACCCTCGATGTTGCCGGTTTTACCGACGCTTTCAACGCGGCAACGGGGGCCGGTCTGACCGGAGCGGCGAGCAACCCGCTGTCCAACAATCCGGACAATCTTTTCATCTCCGACTTTGACATTGACCTGCGCCAGTATTCGCTGTTTGGTGAAGCGAGCTACGACATCACCGATCGGCTGACCGCCACTGCCGGTCTGCGCTGGTACGACTTCAAGGAGGACCGGGTCGCCATTATCACCGGCTTCTTCAACTGCGGCGCGGACCTAGTGAACTGCTCCACGCCGGAGGCCCAACGGAACCGGACCACTGAAGGCGACGGCTTCAACCCGCGCTTCATCCTGTCCTATGACGTGAGCGACGAAGTCACTGTCAACGCCCAGGCGGCCAAGGGCTTCCGGCTCGGCGGTATCAACGATCCATTGATCGCCGGCATCTGTGAAGCGGACGCAGCGGCGCTGGGTGGCGTCGACATCGAGCGCTTCGACGATGAGAGCGTCTGGAACTACGAAGTCGGCTTCAAGTCGCAGCTTGCCGGCGGCAAGGTGGTATTCAACGCGTCCGCCTACTACGTGGATATCAAGGGCCTGCAGGTGTCGGTGCGGCTGCCCTGTTCGTCCACCATCATCCTCAACGTACCCAAGGCCCGCTCCATCGGGGCCGAGGCCGAACTGTTCGTCATGCCGAACGAGAACCTGAGCTTCGGTATCGTGGCGAACTACAACGATGCCGAGGTGCGCGAGGGCGTCGATCTGGTCAATATCCAGGAAGGCGACCGTCTGCCCACCTCGCCGAAGTTCCAGCTATCGGCCAACGCCACCTACACCCAGCCGGTCAGTGACCAGCTTGACGGCTTCGTAACCGTGGCCTTCCAGCATGTCGGAAACTCCATCAGCTTCCTGCTGGACCAGCGCAACGATTTCACCCTGCCGTTCAACATCAACTTCGGTCGGAATGATCCTCTTGCGGTGGCCTTCCCGACCAAGCTGGACAGCTACAACATCGTGAACCTGCGGGCCGGCGTTAAGAAGCTGGATACCTGGGAGGTGGCGCTGTTCGTCAACAACCTCCTGGATGAAACGGCTGAACTGGCGCTCGACCGCGAGCGCGGTGGTGAAGGTCGCGTGTCCTACCTGCGCAACCAGCCGCGCACCTTCGGTTTGACGGTGCGGACCGAATTCTAGGGCCACCTTACAGCAATCGCACAAAAATCGACGGCGGGGTCGCCAGACCCCGCCGTTTCTCTTTCCAACGAATGTATGACCCGGTCGGGCGGCCTGCGGATTCAAGCGTCCGGCGCTTTGCCCTTTTGCACGAAGCTGATCAACCACAGCAGGACGACCGCACCAATCACCGCGGTCACGAGCGACCCAAGAACACCGCCCCCCACCTCGATGCCGAGAACGCCAAACAGAAAACCACCCACAACGGCACCCACAATGCCGACAACCAGATTGCCCCACAGGCCGAATCCACCGCCCTTCAAAATCTTACCAGCCAGAAAACCGGCAAGCGCACCGATGATTAGAAAATAAATGAGCTCCACTGGATCTCTCCCCTTGTTACGACGCCTCCCAAGCGCCCAGTGAGGGAGATATATTAACCTTACTTTCACCAAAACGATAGCGGGCGGGAAACCGCCCCACAGGCAGGCGTTTCCTAAAACGATCTTAGACTGCGACCTCGCCCGCTTCGATCCGGGCGCAGAGTGCTGCAATTTCGGCGGCTTCCCGTTCGCCAACCTTCGTATTTGTACTGGCTATCAAGGTGGGCAGCGTCACGTTGTCAACCCGCAGACGGTGACCGGTGCGTTCAGCATACCAGTCCGCCAGTTTCGCGAGTTCGCCAGCGGTATCGGCGCAAAGATCTTCGTAGTTCACGGTGTGAGACCGATCGGTGCCGAGACGCGCCAGATCCTTCGCGATCTGCCGGTCCATTCCAACGGCCTGGTAGCAGACCTGCTCTATCGGAGAAAGACTGCCGGAATCGGGTATGTCCAGGGGGCGCACGGAAAACCAGCATCCCGGATCTCCATTCAGCTCCACCCGTCCTTTCAGCAAGGATTGCGCGACCTGCTCATGGTTGCGGGTCACGCGCAGAAACAGCGCTTCGGGGAAGAGATCGTGGAGGGCATCGATACGAGCCGCGTTCCGCTGCCACTTGTTGACGAAGGGCCCGTCGTTGATCGCCTCGATTCCCGCGACTATCTGGCGCAGTCGCCGCCGTACGTCGAGAGGAATGTTTCCCGGCGCGATGTAGTCGATGTCGGTGGGGAGCCATTCATTCCAAATCCGATAGCCCTGATTGGGGCCTCGCCAACCCCGGGTTTCCCCATAGTGGCTGAAGAAGCTCTCAGGACCATCCAGCGGCCGGAACGGTTTGGCCAGCCGGGCAAGCAGAACCGGACTGCGCGGAGTCATGGCTAGCAAATTCGAAATGTAGCTGACCCGAAAGCGATGGGTCACAAGAAGATAGAGCAAAGTCGTCCCGGCCCGAGGCGGGCCAACGATGAAAAGCGGCGGGTACTTGGGGTCGGTCGCTCTGGGCAGGGCCAAAGGTTCGAGACGGGCGAAAACGCCCCGCACAACCTCTTTCACAAAATTCCGAACCATATGACGAAACCACTCCTCAAGATCTCAGACTAGCACTGGTAGAAACAGATGTTCAACCGCGCCCTATGGTGAAGACCTTTCTCCTTGACCTTTTTTCGGTTAGAAGAGCCCCATGGCAGACAAGGTAATCCATATCATCGGCGGTGGACTCGCTGGATCAGAGGCGGCATGGCAAGCCGCGCAGGCCGGTGTGCCTGTGGTGCTGCACGAAATGCGTCCGGTGCGCGGTACCGACGCCCACAAATCGGACCGGCTGGCCGAGCTGGTCTGTTCCAATTCGTTGCGATCCGACGATTTCCGGAACAACGCCGTCGGCCTGCTGCACGAGGAAATGCGGCGCGCCGAATCGCTGATCATGGCCGCCGCCGATGCAGCCCGAGTTCCGGCCGGTAGTGCACTGGCCGTGGACCGTGACGAGTTTGCAGCCCGTGTCACCCGGGCGCTTGAGGACCATCCCCTGGTTGACATCCGGCGCGAGGAAGTGACCGGATTGCCGCCGGCCGAGTGGTCTTCAGTCATCATCGCGACAGGTCCGCTCACCGCCCCGGGGTTAAGCGACGCGATCCGTGATTTGACGGGCGAGGATTCGCTCGCCTTCTTCGACGCCATAGCGCCCATCGTCTATACCGATTCGATCGACTTTGACATCGCCTGGTTTCAATCGCGCTACGACAAGGGAGAAGGCAAGGACTATATCAACTGCCCAATGAACGAGGCACAATACAACGCTTTCATCGACGCGCTCCTTGCCGGGGAGCACACGGAATTCCGGGCGTGGGAAAAGAACACGCCCTATTTCGACGGCTGCCTGCCCATCGAGGTCATGGCCGAGCGCGGACGGGAAACCCTGCGCTTCGGACCGATGAAACCGGTGGGCCTGACCGATCCGCGCACCGGGCGCCAGGCCTATGCCGTGGTGCAATTGCGCCAGGACAACCGGCTGGGAACCCTCTACAACATGGTCGGGTTCCAGACCAAGCTGAAATACGGCGCCCAGACGGAGATTTTCCGGATGATACCGGGCCTGGAAAACGCCCGGTTTGCCCGCCTCGGGGGACTGCACCGCAATACCTTTCTCAACAGCCCCCGTCTTCTGGACCGGAGCCTGCGCCTCAGGGCCGTGCCCCGCCTGCGATTCGCCGGCCAGATCACAGGTGTCGAAGGATATGTGGAATCCGCCGCCATTGGTCTGCTGGCAGGACGGTTCGCGGCCGCGGAACAAAAGGGAGAAGCCGCGCCTCCGCCGCCCGAGACCACGGCCCTGGGCGCGCTTCTCAATCACATCACGGGCGGCGCGCAAGCCGAAACCTTCCAGCCCATGAACGTGAATTTTGGCCTGTTTCCGCCACTGGAAAACCGGGTCAAGAAACGCGAACGCAAGACCGCGATGGCGGCACGCGCGCTGGAACACCTGGATGCATGGCTGGGGCCTACGGCCGGCCCAGAAGCCCCCGCACGATCAGGTTCAAAAGCCGCCCGGGACGCGGCCGCCCTTCCAGGCTAAAGGGGTTGTATCCCACACGACGAAGCGCCCGAAAGTCGCTTGCCGCAAGCGTCACCGGGAGATAAGCGGGAACGGCGGTTCGCGGGATGTCAGAGACAAGCCGGCGGCATTCAGCGATCATCTGTTCGCCCGTCTGGACCAGGTGGCGAACCACAGCGCCAAGCTCCGGGCTCATCCGTCTATGCACCAGGTCGTGAGCGTCCAGCTTCTGTTCATTCAGCAAATCCCGAGGCAGAAGACAGCGCCCCTGGCCGGCATGAAACCCGATGGAACGGACAATACCGGCCAGACCCCACGCCACTCCTCCGGGGCGTGCCGCATTCTGGTCTGCATCTGGCGCCAGTATCCGCGCCGCCACCGCCATCACCGTGGACGATGTATCGCCCAGATAACAGACGACATCATCCAGGCTACCAAAGGGCGCCTCCTCAAGGTCGCTGGCACGGGCATCAATCAGAGGTTCGAAGATCTCGCGCTCCAGACCGGTCTCGTCGATCATGCGCGCCAGCGCTTCCACCACCGCGTGATGGCGCGGCACACCGGCATAGATCCCGTCCAGCGCCTCGCGCCACCACTGCAGCCTGATTTCCCCGAGCAGCGGTTCCGAAACCACCTCGGCAACCCTGGCCAGTTCCAGGTTCAAGGCATAAAGCGCATGCAGGGCCATGCGCTTTTCCGGCGGTGCGTACAGGCTCGTCAGATAACGGTCGCGATCTCCCTGCTGAAGCAGGTCGGCGCAGTAGGCGTTGCTGTCAATCTCGGCCACGATGTCCTCGTTTGAACTGCCAGGTGTGATAGCCCCGGGAAGGCAGCACGAAAAGCAAAAAAGAAATCAACTCAAAGGCTTGATTTTGATCATTGCAATTCTCGTGTTATGGTTTTCTCGCTAAAAACCAAGACGGCCATAAGGGGGTAGCCACTGAGGGGACCCTTGGCCGGCAATCATAGTGGGGCTTTCAACCATGTCCAAGATACTCGAATCTTTACCACTAACCATTGTCGCAGGGGTGGTCCTGACCGTGATCATGGCCTTCCTGACCGACAGCATGACCTCGTCATCCGGCCTGTCCGGCGCAATGAAAGACGCGCAAGGCCAGATTAGCGACATGACAAAGTAGTCGGAGGGAGACTATCATGAGTGATCAATTTCTGCTTTTTCTCGTCCGCTACCTGCATGTGATCTCCGGCGTCATGTGGATCGGACTGCTTTGGTATTTCAACTTCGTCCAGATCCCCAACATGGGCAAGATCCCGGACGAGCAGAAACCCGCCATCAGCAAGGTCATCGCGCCCGAAGCACTGTTCTGGTTCCGCTGGGGCGCGGCGTTCACGGTTCTCTTTGGCCTGATCCTGGCGTGGATGAACGGCTATCTCGTGGACGCGCTGCTGCTGAAGGTTCCGGAAATCGGCTTCGGCATGTGGCTTGGCCTGATCATGGCGTTCAATGTCTGGTTCGTGATCTGGCCCAAGCAACAGATCGCGCTGGGCATCAAGGAAGCCGATGCGGACGCGAAACCGAAAGCGGCCCGGACCGCCATGCTGTTCTCGCGGACCAATACCATGCTGTCGATCCCGATGCTGTTCTCCATGGTCTCCATGCAGAACAACTTCTACTGATCGACGGTCGCACCAGTCAGGAAAAGCCGGGGTCAGCGCCCCGGCTTTTCTCATGACGTCAATCCACCGCGATCAGGGCCGCTGCCACCCGTCGCCCTTCAAGCGCCAGGACATTGTAGGTCCGCGCCGCAGCACCGGTGTCCATCACTTCCGGGACGATTCCCATGGCCTTCAGTGTCTCGGACACGTCTGAGGGCAGATGAAGCAGCGCGGGCCCGGTGCCTACGATCAGGATCTCCACCGCCGGGTCCGCCGCCTGAACCGCGTGCAGACTTTCGGCGGTGATACCGTCGCGGGTCTCCACCGGCCACATCTCGACTGCACCATTGACGATCAGCACGGACCCCTCGAAGCGCTGCTCGCCAACCCGAAAAGCGCCGGCGCCATAGCCGGCAATCAGGGTAACGCCCTCCCCCCCGGCCTTGGTGATTTTCATATTGTCAGACCTTCTCCGGCTCGCCTTCGACAGCCGATGCACCTTCCCCGCCCTGTTCGCGCGGATTGATCAGGAGCAGGATCGGCGCAGCCACAAAAATCGACGAATAGGTCCCGATAAAGATGCCCCAGATCATGGCGGCGGTGAAACCGCGGATCACCTCGCCGCCAAAAATGAACAGCGCAAACAGAGCAAGAAGCGTTGTGAATGAGGTGGTAACCGTCCGCGACAACGTGTCATTGACGCTAAGATCGAGAAGCTCGTCGATTGGCATCTTGCGGAACTTCAGCAGATTCTCCCGAATCCGGTCATAAACCACGACAGTATCGTTCAGGCTGTAGCCAACAATGGTTAGAAGTGCGGCGATAATCGACAGGTTGAATTCAAGCTGGGTAATCGCAAACATGCCGATGGTGATCACCACGTCGTGAAAGAGGGCGATCACCGCGCCAAGTCCAAACTGCCACTCGAACCGCACCCAGATGTACAGCAGCACGGCAACCAGTGCCAGCGTCACCGACAGGATACCGTCGCGAACCAGTTCTCCACTGACCTTGGGGCCAACGAACTCGACCCGACGGTAGCTGATTTCCCCCGATATAATGTCCGAAAGCTTGGCCTTGACCAGATTGACCGCGGCTTCCTGGGCGGAAGCGTCGCCCTCTTGGCGTTGGACGCGGATGAGCACATCCTCCGGCTCTCCGAATTGCTGGATCTGCACTGCGCCCAGTCCCAGCCCGTTCAGAGCGGTACGCAGCGCACCAAGATCCACTGCCTGTTCGGTCTTGATTTCGATCAGGATACCGCCTTCGAAGTCGATTCCGTAGTTGAGGCCACGGGCGAAAAACAGCGCAATGGATGCGACGATCAACAACGTGGACAGCGCAAACGCGAGCCAACGCAGGCGAATGAATTTGATGTTGGTCTGATCCGGGACAAGCTTCAGTAGCTTCATGAGATCAATCCTATATGGGCAACGTCTGGGGACGTCGGCGGCGCAGCCAGGTGGCCAGCATCAGCCGGGTGAGCAAGAGTGCCGTGAACACCGAGGTCACGATCCCGATGCTGAGCGTCACCGCGAAGCCTTTGACCGGCCCGGAGCCAAACTCGAACAGAATGGCAGCGGCGATGAGCGTGGTGATATTGGCGTCGAGAATGGTCGACAGTGCCTTGGAATAACCGGCATCCACCGCAGCGAACGGGCTTTTGCCGTTGCGAATCTCCTCACGGATGCGCTCGAACACCAGCACGTTGGCATCCACCGCCATCCCGATGGTCAGCACGATACCGGCGATGCCGGGCAGGGTCAGGGTGGCCTGGAGCACCGATAGCGCCCCGCCTATCAGGATCACGTTGACCAGAAGCGCCACATTGGCCATCAGACCGAACAGGCCGTAGGCCAGCAAGATGTAGACCACCACGGCCGTGAAACCGATGATGGCCGCAATTTCACCCGCAGCCACCGAGTCAGCCCCAAGGTCCGGTCCGACCGTGCGCTGCTCCAGGATCGACAGCGGCGCCGGAAGCGCCCCGGCGCGCAGCAGGACCGCAAGCTCGTTGGCGCTGGCAACCGTGAAATTGCCCTCGATGATGCCCGAACCTCCGAGAATCGGTTCCCGGATGCGCGGCGCCGAAATCACCTTGTCGTCGAGAACAATGGCAAACAACCGCCCCACGTTGTCCCGGGTCGCATCGCCAAATCGCTT
>RFJA01000142.1 GCA_003695065.1 Alphaproteobacteria bacterium | reverse complement strand
TCTTTCTGCGCGTTCTTCAGCCTTGCGCTGCATCTTTTCTTCCGCGGCCTCTTCCGCGGCTTCTTCCGCGGCCTCTTCCGCGGCCTCTTCCGCCGCTTCTTCCGCGGCCTCTTCTGCTTCTTCCTCAGCTTCTTCCTGAATGCGCTCTTCTGTATCCTTGGCGTAAGCGGATGAAACGAGCCAAACAGCTCTGTTTGCGTCGTTGATCGCAAGGTTCGACCAAAACAACGCAAGAACAGTCAGGAAAAAACAATGCTTTATGGAATATGCGCTGACTGACAATTCAATCTCGTATTTTTATCCCGTTGTCGACGATGGGGTAAATTAGAGACGTTTCAAAAGTACAATATATTCCCTGAATCTCGTCTTATAGTTTATTGGAATAAAACAGGGTTTCACAACGTCTAATCTAACGATGGAAAAAATTCTGCAGGATTTCCAGGACGGTCTCATCGCCGCACTTCCTCGATTGAGGCGCTTTGCCTACGCGCTGACGGGATCAATGGCCGACGCTGACGATCTGACGCAAGCGACTGTGGAGCGCGCACTGTTGAAGCGCTCCATGTTGAGGGAGGGCAGCAATCCGGACGGGTGGTTATTCAAGATATGCCGAAACATTTGGATTGATGAGATCAGGCGGAAGACTGCCAGGCGGGAAGTCGCGGAAACATCTGAGAAAGATGAACCAATGGTGGATGGAAACAAGGTGATGGAGGACAGGCTGGAGGTGGCCAGGATTGAAGAGGTCTTGAAATCAATGCCGGATGATCAGCGGGCGGTGATATTTCTTGTTGCTGCCGAAGGATACACCTATCGAGAAGCTGCAGAGATCATGGGTTGTCCGACCGGAACGATCATGAGCAAACTTGCGCGCGCACGGGGGCGAATAACCGACATACTCCTATCCAAAGAGGCGAAGTCATGACTGTAACCGATGAAAAACTTTCAGCGTACCTGGATGGCATGCTTGAACCCGAAGACGCTGCCCGCACGGCGCAGGCGTTGTTATCCGACCCTTCTTTGCGCGCCCGGTTCAACGCTATGAAAGTGGCGGACAAGGCGGCCGCCACCGTTTTTGGAGAGATTGACAAACGACCTGTGCCAGAGGCGCTCCGGAACCTGCTGGACAGAGAGGGTAACAGCGCCCGTCGCCAGGAAAGCAGATCCGAAACACAACGCAATGGCCTGTCCTTCGCCGTCTTCAGAGAGCGCTTGAAAGTACCACGTAATTTCGCGGCGCTGGCGGCCTCGATTGCTTTGGCTATTGGCTTTGGCGCCGGAATTACTTTGGATCGTGGCCAGATTGCACCACCGGATAGGTTTTTGACGGCTCAGGGTGTAGGGGTCATTGAGCCGGGAAACCCCATGTTCGAATTGCTGCAGAACGCCCCGAGCGGGCAAACTCTTGTCGGCAAGGAACCGGGCGGCGCGAAAGCCACCGTAGTGCTCACCTTCAAGACGAAAGACGGGCGCTATTGTCGCGAAGTCGAAATGCAGGGGACGGTTGAAGGTTTACGGACGCTCTTCTGCAAGCAAGAGGATCAATGGCGTATGGTTGCTTCCATTGCTGTGCCGGGAGGGACGGCGCATGGTTATACTCCGGCCACGACCGAAAACCTCCAAGTTATCGAGAATGTCATCTCCCGCCTGATCGACGGCGCTCCACTTTCCAGGGCATCAGAAACCGACGCGATCAAAAACGGGTGGGACACACAAAAGTTTGTGGACGAGTTGAAAGGTCATCACAGGTGAAAAGTTCCTGAAACCGAATTATTTCGTAAATAGGGCGAGGAGGGTTTTCTCCCACGGATGTCTACTGCAACAATTGCGGAATGACGGGGAAGCGGACATGACCGGCATCGGGTGCGGAGGCCGGCTCACCCCTAGTGGCACGATAACCAATGCAAAGAGCCGGATGTCGATGGCGCAAGGATAGAATCCAGATTCCGTCTTAGGTACAGTATCTCGTTTCCGTTCCTCTCGGTGAATCGAAACTCCTCATACCGACAGGGTTGCGGCACAGAGATTTAATCGGCAAACACCCCTCGAATCTCGCAGAAACGCGAATGCGCTTTGGTGGCAAGCGAAGTTCAGCTTTGCCGCCATCTTGCTTTGCACGGTTACTGACGCTGGCAAGATATGCTGGTTATCCATGTATTCCCCCTTCAGTGAGTATTATCCCGACAGAAAGCGGCGATGACGACGGATTAGTTGCCCAACATGGCTGCACTGATCTGCTCGTCACATCATCGACTCGCCGTGGCATTCCTACCGCGTTCCAATCAGGGCTCGGGTTTGCATGAAGCTGCTCGTCTCCGAAGGTCGGGAAGAATGGTCAGCGGTTGGGCCGGGTGAATATCCAGAATGCCACACCAGCCAGCAGGACAACCGACAATGTCGCCCAGAGCCAGGGCAGAACCGCAACGCAGATCAGAGCGCTGACCATCATGGTCAACAGGGCCGCGCGCTTGGCCTTCGGGCTGATGGCACCGTTGGCGCGCCATCCCTCGATATGCGGTCCGAAATGGGGGTGTTCGACCAGCCATCGCTCGACCCGGGGATTTGCCCGGGCGAAGCAGAACGCGGCCAGGATCACCAGGGGCACGGTTGGCAGCAACGGCAGAAAGGCCCCCGCGATTCCCAACAACAGAGCCACGGCTCCTGCAATATTGAACGCCAGACGAAGCATGGCCCTATGATATGCCAGCCCACGGAGCAAATGAACCGGAGTCGCGTTTTGCTCGAACACCTCGTCATCCGGCGTACGCCACCGGCGCTGTCGCTGAACGACCTCGTTGAGGTCGCCGACCGGCCACGGGCGGAGCAGGCGAAGCAAGTGTTCGAATAGGCTGAGAGCTATTCTGCCGGCAGTGTTGGCGTGTCGGATGCGAGCGCAGGTGCGGACGTCTGGATGTTGCGGGCTTTTATGAACGCCTCGATTGTTTCGACAACGGTACGCGCCTTGAACACAATGCCGAGATCGATCATTTCCTGCTGTTGCGCCATCGGTTGCACCTGCGTCGGGATCGGCACGGCTACAATCTCATTCATCTGTGTACGGAAGAACACGGCAGCGATGACACCCACATAGTGAAAGCGCGAGCCAACGACCATTCCGCCATCCTTGGTCGCCCACGACCCCTGATTCAGAATAAAGACCGGGCTACCGCTAGACCCGCCGAACACGGACGCATCAATAAGGAACCGCGGTGTGCCCTCAAAGTCCACTTCTATGGGACTGGCGGTAGTTCCACGCCGTGCGACGGGCAGGAGGTTCTTGCTGTCCCAAACGCCGTTCGGGTAGCCGATGAACGTCACCAACTCTACCGCGTCCAGCTCCGCGACCTGCTGCGGCGTGGGGATCGTGTCGCTCGACACGTAGCGATAGAAAAGATCGACGTTGTGCTGCTGCTTGATGTGCGCTTCCAGTGGGGCGAACGGACAGATGGCAATGTCGACGTTCGGGTCTGGGTGGCCGAACCATGCTTGCGGCCAATCGTCAATGCGCAGGCGGAAGCCGTTTCCAAGAGTGGGCAGTGTGCCTGTGCGTTGGAGGAATGAAAGAGCGCCTTCCCGCATGCCCATCACGACATGCTTGTTCGTCACAACAAAGGGGAAATTGTGCTCACCTACCTTGTGAGAAAAGAAGAAGCCAGTGCCCGAACCCTGCGCACCGTTCGCCGTAATGGTATCAATCCGCACCGTGGTGAAGAAAAGTTGTTCGGCGATAGTCTTAGGCTGCATGCGAGGCTCCCGAGCGTGACATAAAGTAACTTACGCCTTTCGGGGCCATCGGCGAAGGGTGAAAAGAGGGACTCCCCGATGAGCAGCGCCCTACATGGTTGAAGTCTGCGTCAGAGCAGGAAGGCATCTTTTGCGGAATTGTGTCCGCCACGCGCGGCTACGCCTACCGCTCGTTCTCTGGCTGGCGACGCCAGCCAAGAGAACGGCCGCAGAAGGTGCGCCGATCTGATGGACGGAACTGGTTGAACATGTTGGCCCTCGCGAAGCCGAACCGCTCGGCGTGAGGTTCGCTCGGTTAGAGACGGAGGGCCGTTCAGAGACAGAAACTCGGCCCGGCGCCCGTCTCCGAGGTTCGTGCGCCTCGGCCAAACGCCTTTGAAACAAAAAGAAAAAGGCCCGCGGGCGGGGCCTCATCTCGGGTTCGCAACAGAATAATGGCGGAGGGAAAGGACTCTTCGACAAACTCGCTCGAAGTATACCCCACATCGTGCCAGCATGCCCTCGTATTCGTAGGTGAATCTTCGCTTTCGTGGAACTCCTCTGTTCAGAATGAGGCAAGGCAACGTCCCGCCTGTTTCGCTCACTCCAGTATTCCCTTGATAGTATTTTCCCTCCACGCCTTCGTTGTGTCGCAGTTGAACTGGCCTGAGCGAAAGGAAACCGAAATGAAGGCAACCTGCATAAACCAAATCCAATTGGCAGCGCGATGGGGGATCAGCCATCGTACGCTTGAACGGTGGCGCTGGACCGGCGAGGGGCCGAAGTTCCTCAAGGTGGGCGGCCGGGTGGTCTATCGCCTGTCCGACGTTGAGGAATACGAGCAGTCGATTATCCGATCCAGCACCTCCGACCCTGGCCAGGCGCAGCAAGCGGGCGCGTGACCATAGCTCCAGGATGGCGGTTGGCCGAGGCGCAGCCGCCATCCCCGTCCTCTTCCCTGCTTGCAGACGCTACCCATTTCAATTGAACCCGCTCCGCTTCTCAGATAGCTTGATCGAAAATACAGAAACTGGGCGCGCCTAGTTTTGGGACGGATCATGTCACTGGGAGTGCTTGGTGGGGACAGAGAAGGCTGATCTACGGTGGGGCGTCGAGCGACGGCTCGAATTCATCGAGTTCCGCCTGTTTTGGGAGGGGCATGTGAATCGGGGCGATTTGATGAATGCGTTCGGTGTGTCGGTGAACCAGGCGTCCACCGACCTGAACCGCTACATCGGAATGGCTCCGGACAACATGGTCTACGACAAGAGCGCCCGAACCTACATCCGAGGCAGCAAGTTCGACCCCCTGTTTTTGAAGCCGGACGCTAGCCGCTATCTCTCTCAGCTGCGATCCGTGGCCGACGGCATCCTCGACCGTGCTGACGCCTGGATTGGCCAGTTCCCTACCTACGACGCTGCACCAACACCTGTCCGAGGAGTGAATGCCAAGACCCTGCGTTCGGTGGTCGCCGCAATCCGCCGATCGGAAGCCATCGAGGTCAAATACCAGTCTCTTTCACGGCCGGAGCCGCGCTGGCGTTGGATCGCACCACACGCGATAGGGTTCGACGGTTTCCGCTGGCACACACGGGCCTTCTGCCTCACCGACCAGAGCTTCAAGGACTTCCTGCTCTCGCGGATCATCGAGACCCGCGGCACCAAGCCGAGCGAGATCGGTGCCGATGACGACGCCGAGTGGAACGAGCAGGTGACTTTGGAGATCGGACCGCACCCAGAGCTGTCCGAGACGCAGCAGAAAGTCATCGCTCTTGATTACGGAATGCGGAGTGGTCGGGCCAAAATCCTCGTGCGGAAGGCACTTCTTTACTATGCGCTTAAACGACTGGGTCTGGACACAGATCCCATCGCACGCCAGCCGCATGATCAGCAGATCGTTCTTCTCAATACTGAGGTGCTAAAGAAAGCTTACCCGCTTGAAGACCGGAGGGAGAGCGCCTGATGGACGTGTTCGATCTCGATAAGACTGTTATCGACCAATACAAGGCGTTTGCCCGCTCCTTTACAAAAATTCGGTCGCCTGAACTCAAGGCGAAAGTTGACGCGCTTTATGAGACAAAGCGGTTCTGGCCAGAGCCGTTAATCCAACTCAATCCCCATTATGCCGCCGGCGGATCCATTCAGGATTTCGTCCGCGCCGGCGATCTAGAGCCGGAATGTGCCGAAGTTTTCCGGGATCCCCGTGCGGCTCCTGACGCGACGGACCGAACGCTAAAGCTACGCAAGCATCAGCAACAGGCTGTCGGCTACGCCCTGAACAATCAGAGCTATGTCGTGACTACCGGAACCGGTTCCGGCAAGTCTCTCTGCTTCTTCATTCCGATCATCAACGCCGCGATCAAGGCCCGCAAAGCTGGCAAGCCAGCGCGCACCCGCGCAATCATCATTTATCCTATGAACGCGCTTGCCAACAGCCAAGCTGAGGAGCTGAGGCGATATCTCGGTTCCGATCATCCCCACGTTCCCACCTTCGCGCGATATACAGGACAGGAAAGCCGGGAAGAGCGCGAGGCGATCAAAGACAATCCACCCGACATCTTGCTGACAAACTTCATGATGCTCGAACTCCTGATGACGCGGCAAGACGAGCTCGATCGCAAGGTCCTTGAAAACTGCCGGGGATTCCAATTCGTAGTCCTTGACGAACTTCATACCTACCGCGGTCGTCAGGGGGCTGATGTCGCCATGCTCATGCGTCGCCTGAAAGCGCGCATTGGTGATCCGGAGCATCCAGCCATCTGTGTGGGCACATCCGCGACTATGGCAAGCGAGGGCGGCACCGACGAGAAAAACGCAGCGGTTGCCCGGATCGCGTCAAAAATATTCGGCACGAGGATTGGCCCGGACGCGGTCGTCACCGAAACAGTCCGACGGGTTACGGACACGTCGAAGAGCGGGGAGCGGAAGCTGCCCGGGCTCTCCGCTGCCGTCGAGGCGGCTGCGAAGGGAGATGTTGGTCAGGGCATATCGAACAGCGAACTTGCCCAGAATGATCTTGCAATCTGGATCGAAACGCGGCTCGGTCTAAAGAACGTGGACCATAAGCCCGAACGGGCAAGCCCCAAGTCGTTACAAGACGCAGCGAAGGCCTTAGCCGACGATTGTGGGCTTTCCGAGGAGAACTGCGCAGCCGCCCTAAGAAACGCATTGATCGCCTTCAGTACTCCAGAACATCAGCGCGGTGTCATTGGCGGCCGCGATGAACCTTTGTTCGCGTTCAAGCTACATCAATTCATCGCAGGCGCCGGCCGTCTCTATTCGACCCTGCGTCCCGAGGGGCAGCGGGATGTGACCTTCTCCGGGCAAATTTTCAATCCAAACAACGAGGATGAACGTCTGTACCCGACCCATTTCTGCCGCAACTGCGGCCAGGAATTTCATCCCGTTACATTGCGCAATGATCGCGGGCGCCAGTATTTCGAGAAGCGAGAGATCGATGATGTTCCGGTCGAGGCCGATGAAGAGGATGAGGGTGCAGAATGGGGTTTCCTCATGCCAGAGCCGGCCGATCCGGATTTCGCCTTCTCCGGCAATGATGCAGACTATCCGGAATCTTGGCTTGAAGAAACGAACAGCGGCGAGCGAAGGCTGAAACCAGCTTATCGCAAGCGCCGCGCGGTGCTTTATGAAGTGGCCCCCAGTGGTGATTGCGGAACTGGTCATCGGGCATGGTTCATGGCGGGAAAGTTCCGTTTTTGCCCCGCTTGTCGAGACGTTTCCAATACATCCGCCCGCGATATCAATAAGCTTGCTTCCTTGAGCGGTGAAGGCAGAAGCTCCGCGACGACGATCCTTATCTCAAGCATCCTCAACTGGATGAACGGCGAAGAGTCGGACTTGCTGGAACACACGCGCAAGCTCTTGGCTTTTACGGACAACAGGCAGGATGCAGCGCTTCAGGCGGGCCATTTCAACGATTTCATTTTCGTCACCCTTCTCAGGGCAGCCATTCTCTCGGCGCTGAAATCGGCGTCGACTGGCTTCATTCCCGAACCAGAGATGGGCGCGAAAATCCAAGCGGCGCTGGGCTTTCTTGCTGACCGCTTCTATACAAGCCGGGCAGAGGAATGGCTTGAGAACCCCAGTCTGAAAGGCCAGGCCAGAGAAGATGCCGAAGCGATCTTAAGAGAGGGGCTCCAGCACCGCTTCTGGATCGACCAACGCCGAGGCTGGCGATTCACCAACCCTAATCTCGAGCAATTGGGCCTCGTACGCGCCGAGTATCAGTATCTTGGCGATTTAGCTTCAGACGACGAAGAGTTTTCTAATGCGCCGGTTCTTCTGGCGGCTTCATCGGATGAGCGTCACGCGGCGTTCCAAATTTTACTGGATCACATGAGGAAGGGCTTAGCGGTCAACACGCCTGCGCTCGAAAGGCAAAAGGTCGAAGCGCTCGCCCAGAAGATGCGCGGTCAGATCAAGGCTCCGTGGTCGCTCGAAGAGGAGGCCGCAATAGGCGCATCAGTCTTGATGCTGAACCCGCCGAAGCGGGCACAAATCGGGCCGCGCGACGAAGATCGGATCCTGCGGGGCACGCCAATGAGTGCATTGGCCAAGCAAATCCGCACGGTCAAATTCGCAGGTCGAGTCATTGCGGTAAAGGATGTGCCGGAAGTTTTGGAGGCCTTGCTCCGTGCGGCGAAGAACTACGGTCTCGTGGAAGAAGTTGCGTCCCCGATTGGCGGCATGGGATGGCGCCTGATCGCAAAGACTGTCCACTATCGCCTGCAGACCGGTGGTCAGGATGCGGAGGTAACCAATAGGTTCTTTGCCGATTTGTACGATTCAGTTTCTGCCGCACTTGCCGCAGATACGGCTCTGCTCTTTGGAATGGAAGGGCGCGAGCACACAGCGCAGGTTGAGAGCGACCTAAGGGAGTTGCGTGAGTTTCGCTTCCGGTATGGACCGGACGATCAGGAGAAGCTCGCTGAACGGCAGGATCAGTTAAGGGAGCATCGCGAAAGCGCGCGCTTTCTGCCCGCGCTATTCTGTTCCCCAACCATGGAGCTGGGCGTCGACATTTCTTCGATGAATGTCGTCTATTTGCGTAATGCACCTCCCACAGCGGCGAACTACGCCCAGCGGAGCGGACGTGCCGGACGAAGCGGCCAAGCAGCGCTGATCGTGACCTACTGCGCTGCGCAAAGCCCTCACGACCAATACTTTTTCGACAGGAAGCAGGATCTGGTGGATGGGGTCGTTGTTCCGCCGTCGATCGATCTCCGAAACCGGGATCTGGTCGCAAGCCACCTTCACGCCGAATGGCTGGCGGCCACTGAAGCGGAACTGCAGGCCAGGATTCCTGAGCATCTGGACATGACGAGTAGCAAGCGGCCCCTGTTTGACCATATTGCCAGCGTCATCAGCGGTCCGGAGGCGCGGCAGCGGGCGCAGCCGCGCATCGAAGCGGTACTCGCGGCATTGGAAGATGATTTCG
>RFJA01000141.1 GCA_003695065.1 Alphaproteobacteria bacterium | reverse complement strand
TGCCGGCCGCCAGGGTCGTGGGTTGTCGTGATCACCGGGTCAGATAGCCGAGCGGATTGACCGCCTTGCGGCCCTTGCGGATCTCGAAGTGCAGTTGTGGACGATCGACGCCGCCGGTGCAGCCCACATAGGCAATCGTCTGCCCCCGATTCACCTTCTGCCCGCGTTTGACCAACATGCGGTCGGTATGGGCATAGGCGGTGACCCACCCCCCGTCGTGCTGCAACAAAATCAGATTGCCATAGCCTTTGAGGCCGTTGCCAGCATAGGCGACGACCCCGGCTTCCGATGCCCTGATGGCCGTGCCCCGCGGCGCCGCGATATTGATACCATCATTGTGCAGTCCGCCCTTCTTGGGTCCGAAGCTCGACACAATGCGCCCCTTGACCGGCCAGGCAAGCCCGCTGCCGGCGCGCCGCGGTGGCGCGGGTAGCGACGCCCGGCGGGCCGAACCGGCCGATCGGGCCGCACTTGGCGGCAGTTTCAGTTTCTGGCCCGGATATAGGGTGTAAGGCGGCCGGATGCCATTCAGGCGCATCAATACGGCCAGATCCACATCATAGGCACGGGAGATGGCGTAACTGGTCTCTCCCTTGCGCACCACATGCACCGGCGCCGCAGGAATCACCAGGCGCTGTCCCGGTTTCAGCAGATAAGGTGGTCGCAGATTGTTGTGCGCGATGATGGACCGCACATGAACCCCGGTGCGGCGGGAAATGGCGTACAGCGTATCCCCCTTCCTGACCGTAACGCGATGGGAGCCGGCGGAACCACCGGCCGAGGCCACATCGGACGCCACAGGGGATGACGCTTCACGCTTCGGCGGAGCAGACGGCCGGCGCACCGGATGCGGTACCGGCACGGGCGCGTTGCGTACCACCCACACCGGCTTAATATAGCGATAGTCGGAGGGGCCGCTGCCGGAAGAACAGCCCGCAAGAAGGACGACGGCAACCACCGTCCCGACGACACCCAGTACCGATAGCGCCCGCGCCATGCTGGCAGACTATAAGCGATTTCCTCCGAGATTGAAGTACTATCCACCCGCCGCAATCCTCGCCACGGCGTGGAAAAGTGTCGGGTCGGCCTTCACCCGTCCTGCGCCACCCCTTCCACAAGTGGTACGAACCGGGTCGGGATCATTTCGCACGTCTCGATCCTCTTGGCCGTACGCGTCAAGCGCATGATCACCTGTGCGCCCGGATTCTTTTCAAGCGGGAACACCATGACCCCCCCTTCGGCCAGTTGGTCGACCAGCGTTGTCGGAATACGGCTCGCCGCCGCCGTCACGAGAATCCGCTCGAACGGTGCCTGTTCGGGCCAACCTTTCATGCCGTCACCGTGCCGGGAGGTGATGTTGTGAATGCCGAGTGCCCGGAAACGCTCCTCCGCCCTGTCATGCAGGCTGCGATAGCGTTCCACCGAATAAACCCGCCGGCACAACCGTGACAGGACCGCCGCCTGGTAGCCCGAGCCGGTCCCCACTTCGAGCACCTTCATGCGTGGCCCCACTTCCAGCGCCTGGGTCATGAACGCCACCGCATACGGCTGACTGATGGTCTGCCCGCCAGCGATGGGGAGCGCCGCGTTGTCGTAAGCACGCGCACGAAACGGCTGCTCCACGAACAGCTCGCGCGGCAGGGTTTCGATGACGTTGAGCAGACGCGGATCACGAATCCCCCCCCGGCGCAACTCCATGATCAACTGGATCTTGGCGGGATCATGCATGGCAGTGCACCCACGTCAATACCGGGTCTTCATCGGCCCTTCGAGGCGCTCACGCATGGCGTAGTGTGTCAGGTCAAGATGAAGCGGCGTAACCGCTATCAGGCCATCCCTGACCGCCCAGAGGTCGGTATCCTCCTCCGGATCGCCGTACGCCCGGCGCAGCCCGAACCAGTAATAGGGCACGCCGCGCGCATCGACCCGCTCGTCCACGATCAGTTCGCTCTCGTCGCGAAAGCCCTGCCGCGTGACCTCGATCCCCTTGACCTCACCGACCGCGCAGGCCGGAAAGTTGACATTGATCAGAACCCCACGATCCCAGCCGATCGCGAGCAGTTTTCTCAAAACCTCAGGCCCGTATTTCTCGGCCACCCTCCAGTTTTCCTGCTCGTCACTCTTGCGGATGACCTGGCTGAAGGCGACCGATGGAATGCCGCACAGCACCCCTTCCATTGCCCCCGCGATGGTACCGGAGTAGGTCACATCCTCGGCCAGGTTGGCGCCGCGGTTCACGCCGGACAGCACCAGAGTCGGGCGTTTGTCCTTGATGATGTTGTGAACCGCCAGCATCACGCAATCGGTGGGGGTGCCCTGCACGGCGTAGCGTTTGTGGTCCACCTGGCGGATTCGCAGTGGTTCCGACAGCGTCAGGCCGTGCCCCGCACCACTTTGCTCGAACTCGGGCGCCACCACCCACACATCGTCGCTGATCGTGCGCGCGATCCCTTCCAGAACATCGAGACCATAGGCGTGGATGCCATCATCGTTGGTGATCAGGATGCGATGAGCTTCAACCATTGGCCACAATCACCTTCTGTCCACCCATGTAGGGCCGCAGCACCTCGGGAATGACAACACTTCCGTCCGCCTGCTGATAGTTTTCCAGCACCGCAATCAGCGTGCGCCCGACCGCCAGGCCGGAACCGTTGAGGGTGTGCACGAAACGGGTCTTCTTTTCGCCCGCTGCGCGGCAGCGCGTGTTCATGCGCCGGGCCTGAAAATCGCCAAAGTGGGAGCAGCTTGAAATCTCCCGGTAAACCCCCTGGCCGGGAAGCCACACTTCGAGGTCATAGGTCTTGCGGGCCGAAAAGCCTAGGTCGCCCGTGCATAGCTGCATAACCCGATAGGGCAGTTCAAGACGGCGCAACACCTCCTCGGCGCAGCCTGTCAGGCGCTCAAGTTCTTCCTCCGCGGCCTCCGGCGTAGTGACGCTGACAATTTCCACCTTCATGAACTGATGTTGGCGAATCATGCCACGGGTGTCCTTGCCCGCGGCGCCCGCTTCCGACCGGAAACAGGGCGTCAGCGCGGTATAGCGCAGCGGCAGCGCCTCTTCCTCCAGAATTTCCTCGCGGTGCAGGTTGGTCAGCGGCACTTCGGCGGTCGGGATCAGTGAATGTTCGGTCTGGGTACGGAAGAAATCGTCGGCGAACTTCGGGAGCTGACCGGTTCCAAACATGGCCTGGTCACGCACCAGGAGCGGTACCGAAACCTCGCGATAACCGAATTCGCCAGTTTGCAGATCAAGCATGAACGCGCCGAGCGCCCGCTCCAGCCGCGCCAGATCGCCAGTGAGCACGACAAATCGCGAACCGGACATACGAGCTGCCCGCTCAAAATCCATATACCCCAGCGCTTCGCCAATCTCGAAATGCTCCCTGGGGGCAAAATCGAAGGTTGCGGGCTCGCCCCAGGACCGGATCTCCCGATTGGCGGACTCATCCTCGCCCTCAGGCGTGTCTTCAGCCGGAATGTTGGGTAGCCCCGACAGCAGCTCGCCCAGCGCCTCCCCCAAAGCCCGCTCCTGTTCCTCAAGCTCGGGCATGCGGGTCTTGATCCGCCCCACCTCCTCGATCAAGTCGTCGGCACTTTCGCCCGCCGCCTTGCGCTGGCCGATCAGGCGGGAGATTTCGTTGCGCCGTGCCTGCAGCTCCTGCAGGTCTGTCTGGCAGGTCCGCCGCCGGGCATCCAGATCAATGATCTTTTCCGCCTGGGGTTCAAGCCCCCGTGCCTGCCAGCCTGCGTCGAACCGTTCCGGATTTTCCCGTATCGCTCTGATGTCAAACATTTATGCCTTGCATATCAGGATGATGAGTCGCCGGACTGGTTCCGGCGTTTGCGTTCGGTGATGCGTATAAGCCAGATGGATACTTCATAGAGCGCCATGATGGAAAGCCCCAATCCAATCTGGGTAAACGGGTCGGGCGGGGTCAGGACCGCAGCCACCGCAAAGACGATCACGACAGCATACTTGCGCTTCTCGGCCAGCATAGCCGCACTGACAAGGCCGGCCCGCCCAAGCAGCACCAGCAACACCGGCAACTGGAAGCTGAGCCCAAAGGCAAACATCAAGAGCATCACCAGCGACAGATACTCGCTGATTTTGGCTTCGAGCTGAATCGGCAACCCGTCGCCGCCTGGTGGCCGTTCGAAACTCAGGAAAAACTGCCAGGCCGCCGGAAACACGAAATAGTAAACCAGCGCCGCGCCGGCCAGGAACAGCACCGGGGTCGCAATCAGGAAAGGCAGAAAAGCGCGCCGCTCGTTCCGGTAAAGGCCCGGTGCAACAAATTTCCAAATCTGATTGGCGATGATTGGAAAGGCGACCAGAAAGGCGGCAAACAACGCCACCTTGACATAGGTAAAAAAGCCCTCGTGCAATCCGGTATAGATCATACGACGGCCGGGCTGGGATTCGAGGATGTCGGCCAGCGGCCGGGTCAGGAAGGCGTAAATATCCTCGGCAAAGTAAAAACAGACACCAAACGCCACCAAAAGGGCAACCAGCGCCCAAATCAGACGCTGGCGCAACTCGATCAGATGTTCAAGGAGCGGCGCCTTGCTGGCGTCAAGATCGTCGTCCTCGCTCATCCACCGCCCCCCTTGCCGTCATCCGTTTTCGGGCTGACGGCACCCTTGGCGGCGCCGGACGTCGGGGCATCCGACGAACCCTCCCCGGCATCGGACCCGGATTGGGTGGCACCGGGTGGGTTTGCCACGAAGTCGGGGTGCCGCGCCGGATCAAAATTGCTCACATGATGGATCGAGTTCTTCACCTCGTCGAGCTCGGCTTCCCGCATAAATTCCGCGACTCCGCCGCGAAACTCATTGGCCAGCCGGCGCATCTGACGGACAAATCCGCCAACGGCACGCAGAACCTTGGGCAGGTCCTTGGGGCCCACCACGACGATGGCCACCACCGTGACCACCAGCATTTCAGTCCAGCCGATGTCGAACATATCCGGTCCGTGCCGTCAGCTCGTCTTGTTCTTTTCGCCTTCGTGTTCGGAGGCAACCCCGGACTTCTCATGCGTGATATTCTTCGGCGGTTCCTGTTTCTCCGTGTCTTCCTCGCTCAGCCCTTTCTTGAAGCTCTTGATGCCCTTGGCCAGATCACCCATGAGTTCGGAGATCTTGCCGCGCCCGAACAGGAGCACGATCAGAACGACGACGATCAGAATTTGCCAGATGCTGAGACCCATTTATCCGCTCCACAACCAAAGAGACGGGCAGTTCGCCCGCGGTTCGCGCGCAGTTTGGCAAAATCCCTCGCCCGCCGCAATGGTTAGGACTCCAG
>RFJA01000140.1 GCA_003695065.1 Alphaproteobacteria bacterium | reverse complement strand
GTCAACGGCTACAGCCGGGTCGGTCAGGTCATGGAACCGGGCGAATACGCCATCCGGGGCGGTCTGATCGACCTTTTCCCGGCCAGCATGGACGCGCCTGTCCGTATCGACCTGTTTGGCGACGAAATAGAGAGCCTGCGCCAGTTCGACCCGCTGTCCCAACGCACCACCTCGCGCCTCAATCGCCTCACTCTGGTGCCGGCCAGCGAGATTCTTCTCGATGACGAGGCCGTCCAGCGCTTTCGCAGCGGCTATGTGGGCACATTCGGACCGGTGACCGGAGGCGATGACCCGCTTTACGAAGCCGTCTTGGCGGGCCGCAAGCACCAGGGTATGGAGCACTGGTTGCCACTGTTCCATGACCAACTGGCCACCTTGTTCGACTATGTGCCAGAGGCAATCGTCACGCTTGACCACCTGGCCGAGGAAGCCTTTAACGAACGCACCAAGGCCATCGCGGATCACTACGCGGCACGGGCCGAGGCGCTCCGGGCGGGCAACGCGTTCGGGACTGCACCCTACAAACCGTTACCACCGAATGCGCTCTACCTCGATTCCGACTCCTGGACCGCCGCACTTGACGCTCATCGTGTCCGGCCAATGACCCCCTACGGGCGCCCCGAAGACAGCCACAGCGTCGACCTGGGCGGACGCAAGGGGCGCGATTTTGCGCCTGAGCGCAATCAGGACACCGTCAACATCTACGACGCCCTGCGCGCCCACATTGCGGATCTGCAAACGGAAGGGAAGCGTATTTTCTTTGCTTCCTACAGTGCAGGAGCACGGGAGCGTCACAAGGGCGTGTTCGAGGATCACGGCCTGACAAATCTGGTTGCCGTGGACAGTTGGCGGGAAGCCCGAACACTTCCGGCGAACACCCTCGGCCTGCTTGTTGTTCCGTTCGAACACGGCTTTACCACTGAAGACCTGGCGGTCATTACCGAGCAGGACCTGCTGGGCGATCGCCTGGTGCGCAAACCCAGACGCCAGCGCCGCGCAGACAATTTCATTACCGAGGCCTCGGCCCTCAGCATGGGCGACTATGTGGTGCATATCGACCACGGCGTGGGCCGGTTCGAAGGCCTCAACACCATCGACGTGGACGGCGCCGCACACGATTGCGTAACCCTGGTCTATGACGGGGGCGACAAGCTTTACGTACCGGTTGAAAACATCGAAATGTTGAGCCGATACGGCTCGGACGAGGCGACGGTAACACTCGACAAGCTTGGGGGCACCGGATGGCAGACCCGCAAGGCGCGGCTCAGGAAACGCATCCGCGAGATGGCCGACGAACTCATTCGCATTGCCGCCGCCCGCGAACTGCGCCGGGCCGATGTGCTGACCCCGACCGAAGGACTTTACGACGAATTTTGCGCACGCTTCCCCTATGTGGAAACCGAGGATCAGCTCAAGGCCATCGCTGACGTGATCGAAGACCTTGCCAGCGGGCGCCCCATGGATCGGCTGGTCTGCGGCGATGTGGGTTTCGGCAAGACCGAGGTAGCGCTACGATCCGCTTTCATATCGGTCATGTCGGGCCACCAGGTGGCGGTTGAGGTGCCCACGACCCTGCTTTGCCGGCAGCATTTCAAGACCTTTCAGGACCGGTTTCGGGGGCTACCGGTCAAGATCGCCCAGTTGTCCCGCTTCGCAACGCCCAAAGAGGTCAGGGAAGCCAAGGCAGGACTCGCTGACGGTACCGTGGATATCGTGGTTGGAACCCACGCGCTGCTCGGCAAGGGCATTTCGTTTCGCAACCTCGGCCTCCTCATCATTGACGAGGAACAGCACTTCGGCGTGGCACACAAGGAGCGCCTGAAGCAGCTCAAGGCCGACGTCCATGTGTTGACCCTTACCGCGACGCCCATCCCGCGCACGCTGCAACTGGCCATGAGCGGCCTGCGGGGCCTCAGCCTCATCGCCACCCCGCCGGTGGACCGGTTGGCGGTTCGCACCTTCGTGCTGCCCATGGATGATCTGGTGATCCGCGAGGCATTGCTGCGCGAACATTACCGCGGCGGTCAGAGCTTTTATGTCTGTCCGAGAGTGGCCGACCTCAAGGATGTCGAAGCCTTCATTCGGGAAACCGTACCCGAGGTCAAGGTGGCGGTCGCCCACGGACAGATGCCAGCACGCCAGATCGAAGACGTCATGAACGCCTTTTATGACGGCAAGTACGACGTGCTGCTGTCCACTGCGATCGTCGAGTCCGGCCTCGATATTCCGACCGCCAACACCCTGATCGTGCACCGGGCGGATATGTTCGGGCTCTCCCAGCTCTATCAGCTTCGTGGCCGGGTCGGGCGATCCAAGATCCGCGCCTACGCCTACTTCACTTTGCCACCGGGACGTACCTTGACCGAAGGCGCGGAAAAACGCCTGCAGGTCCTCCAGACCCTCGACACGCTTGGCGCAGGCTTCACCCTGGCGAGCCACGATCTCGACATTCGCGGTGCGGGTAATCTGCTGGGCGAGGAACAATCGGGCCACATTCGAGAAGTTGGAATCGAGTTGTACCAGCAGATGCTGGAAGAGGCGGTCGCCGAAGCCCGCGCCGGTGTCGATACGGTGGCCGACGGCGCGTGGTCGCCGCAGATCAACGTCGGCGCCACGGTGCTGTTGCCGGAAAGCTACATTGCCGACCTCAACGTCCGCATGGCGCTGTACCGCCGGCTCGCGGACCTGGAGACGCGAGAGGACATTGACGCTTTTGCAGCCGAGATGATCGACCGTTTCGGGCCCCTGCCCGACGAAGTCAGGCAGCTATTCGCGGTGATCGAGATCAAGGGCTATTGCCGGCGTGCCGGCGTGGAAAAGGTGGAAGCCGGGCCCAAGGGCGCCACCATCAGCTTCCGAAATGCCCAGTTCGCCAATCCCATGGGCCTGATCGACTTCATCACGCGGGAAAAGACGCGCGCCAAACTGAGGCCCGACCATCGGCTGGTGATCATTCGACGCTGGGACAGCGTGGAGGAGCGGCTTGCCGGCGTCCTACAGCTTGTCCGCACGCTCGCAAAACTGGCCGTCGAAGCGCCCGGCGCGGGCGCTCCGGTGGCGTGATCACTTCCCGCGCAGCATATTGATGATACCGGAAAAGTCGACGTTCTCGTTTCCGGCAGCGGTGAACTTTTCATAAAGTTCCATGGCATCGCGCCCCAGAGGGGTGTTCGCACCGGCGCTGTCCGCCGCATCCTGGGCAAGCCTGAGGTCCTTGAGCATCATTGCCGCAGCAAAACCCGGCTTGTAGTCGTTGTTGGCGGGCGAGGTCGGCACGGGCCCTGGCACCGGGCAGTAGGATGTGAGCGACCAGCTCTGTCCCGACGCCCGGGATGCGATATCAAACAGTTTCTGGTGATCAAGCCCCAGTTTCTCCGCCAGCGCAAATGCCTCGCAAGTGGCAATCATGGTGATGCCGAGGATCATGTTGTTGCAGATCTTGGCTGCCTGGCCGGTACCGTGACCGCCGGCATGGATGATCGCCTTGCCCATGGCCTGAAGGATTGGCTCGGCCCGCTTGAAAGCCGCTTCGGAGCCGCCCACCATGAAGGTCAGCGTCCCGGCAGCAGCAGCCGCCACCCCGCCGGAGACCGGCGCGTCCACCATCTCGAAGCCCTTGGCTTCCGCCGCCGCTGCAACCTCGCGCGCCGAATCCACGTCAATGGTGGAAGAATCGATAAAAAGCGTGCCCGGAGCGGCGTTCTCGATAACCCCGCCCGGACCCGTGTAGACCGTTTTCACATGTTTGCCCGCCGGCAGCATGGTGACCACCACATCCACATCGCGGGCCGCCTCCCCGGCGCTCGCAGCGCGCGTGGCGCCCGCATCCTCCAGCGCTTTGACAGCGGTATCGGACAGATCGAAAACCTTGAGTTCATGTCCCTTCTCTACGAGGTTCCTGGCCATGGGGCCGCCCATGTTGCCAAGCCCGATAAAGCCGATCGTCGCCATTGCCTGTGGTCTCCTCTCAAAGTTCCAGTTCGTCGTCACCCAGGGACGCGAAGTAGCTGTCCACCATCTCGTCGGTCACCGCGTCAAGCCGGTCAGGCTGCCATTTCGGGGCATTGTCCTTGTCGATGATGACCGCGCGAACTCCCTCGTAGAAATCGTTGCCTTTCATGATCCGGGATACCACCCGGTACTCCATGCGCATACCATCGTTAAAGTCGAGGCCCGCGCCTTCGTGGATTTGCCTGAAGGTGAGCTTCAGACTGGTCGGCGACTTGGTGGCCAGCGTTTTCGCCGTCCGGGTCGCCCACTCCGAGCCGGACTCATCGAGGGCCTCAATAATTTCCTCGACCGTATGGCCCGCGAAACAGCGGGCGATTTCATCCTGGACTTGACTGAGTGACGCTTCCCCGGGGTCGGTCTTGTATTTTTCGATGATGCGGTCCACATCATCCACATCGGCGATGTGGGTGGCCCGCAGCTCGGCCTTGAACGCCTCCAGACGGTCCGAGGGAATGAAGGCGTCGGCGACCCCGGCATGGATGCAGTCCGCCGCCTTGAGCCGTGCGCCAGTCAGGCCCAGATAAAGCCCCAGATGGTCGGGAAGGCGCGGCAGAAAGTAACTGCCGCCCACATCGGGAATGAGCCCTATGCCGGTCTCCGGCATGGCGTAGAGCGTGCGCTCCGTCGCGATGCGGTGCGTGCCATGCTCCGATACGCCCACGCCACCGCCCATGACGATACCATCAATCAGAGCGATATAAGGTTTCTGGTAATGGAAAATGGCCGCGTTCAGGCGATATTCATCGCTGAAGAAACGGCGCCAGTAATCGGTGCCCGCCTTTCCTGAATCATGAATGGCCCGAATGTCACCGCCGGCGCAGAAGCCTTTTTCACCGGCCCCTTCGATGACTACCGCCTCGACCGAATCATCCGCCCCCCAGGCATCGAGCTGGGCGTGAAGCGCCGTGCACATTCCATGGGTCAGGGCATTGAGTGCCTTGGGCCGATTGAGAAGAACATGGCCAATGCCGCCCTCGACCGAAAAGATGATCTCCCTGTCGTCCATTTTTCGGCTACCCCTCCAACAGCTTCCTCGCGATTATCACCCGCATGATCTCATTGGTGCCCTCAAGAATCTGATGCACCCGTAGATCGCGGAAAAACCGCTCGATCGGATAGTCACGTAGGTAACCGTATCCACCGTGAAGCTGTAGTGCCTCGTTGACCACGTTGAAGCCCACATCGGTGGCGTACCGCTTGGCCATGGCACAGTACTGGGTCGCGTCCGGCGCCTTGGCGTCAAGCTTGGCTGCCGCCTTGTGCAATAACAGCCGAGCGGCCTCCAGCTCCGTGGCCATGTCCGCCAGTTTGAATTGCAGCGCCTGGAACGCAGCGAGCGGCTTGCCAAACTGCTTGCGATCCTGAACATAGGCCAGGGCTTCTTCCAGACAACGCCGCGCCGCCCCCAGCGAACAGGCCCCAATGTTAAGGCGCCCGCCATCAAGGCCCATCATGGCGATCTTGAAGCCATCGCCTTCTTCGCCAAGCCGGTTGGCCACCGGTACCCTGCAGTCTTCGAAGATCACGGCCGAAGTGGGCTGGGATTTCCAGCCGAGTTTCTTTTCCTGCGCACCAAACGACAGGCCGGGAGTGTCATTCTCGACCACCAGCGTCGAGATGCCCTTGGGGCCATCCTCACCGGTGCGCACCATCACCACATAGATGTCGGATGACCCGCCGCCGGAAATGAACGCCTTGGAGCCGTTGAGCACATAATGATCACCGTCCCGAACCGCCCTGGTCTTGAGCGAAGCCGCATCGGACCCGGCCCCCGGTTCGGTCAGACAATAGCTCGCGAAATGCTCCATGGTGGTGAGCCGGGGCAGGAACGTCTGGCGCTGTTCCTCGGAGCCGAAACGATCAATCATCCACGACGCCATGTTGTGGATCGAAATATAGGCCGCTGTGGACGCGCAGGCCCAGGCCAGTTCCTCGAATATGATCGCGGCATCAAGCCGGCCGAACCCGGCCCCGCCCACGTCATCCCCCACATAGATGCCGGCAAATCCAAGTTCAGCGGCTGCGCGCAACGCCTCCACCGGAAAGATCGACTCGGCGTCCCATTGCTCGGCATGGGGGGCGAACTGTTCCTTGGCAAACTGGTGCGCGGTATCGCGCACCAGTTGCTGTTCTTCGGTCAGCTCGAAATCCATCGGCCGTTCGCCTTATTTGAGGGTCGGAATGTCGAACTCCGCGCCGGTCGCAACCGTCGGCCAGCGCGAGGTCACGGTCTTGGTTCTGGTATAGAAGTTTACCGCGGCCATGCCCATGGTATTGTGGTCGCCAAAGGCCGAATTCTTCCAGCCGCCGAACGTATAGAACGATACCGGAACCGGGATTGGCACGTTAATGCCGACCATGCCCACCTCGACCTTGTCTGCATATTCGCGCGCCGCCCGGCCGTTCTGGGTAAAGATCGAGGTGCCGTTACCATATTCATGTTTGGTCGGCAGTGCGGCCGCACTTTCAAAGTCATCAGCCCGGATGATCTGCAGCGTCGGGCCAAAAATCTCGTCCTTGTAGGACTTCATGTCCGGCGTCACCTTGTCAATCAGGCAACCACCCATAAAGAAGCCGTTCTCGTAGCCCTGTTTGTAGTCCTTGAACGCGCGCCCGTCGACCAGAAGCTCCGCACCTTCCTCGACGGCCAGATCCACATAGCCCTTGACCTTGTTGAGGTGCTCACGGGTCACCAGCGGCCCCATTTCAGATGCCGGGTCCATGGACGGGCCGATCTTCAAGGCTTCGACGCGCGGCTTCAGCATTTTCGCCAGTTCGTCACCCACATTGCCCACGGCGACGGCAACGGAAATGGCCATGCAGCGTTCCCCCGCCGACCCGTAGGCAGCCCCCACCAGTGCATCGGACACCAGATCCAGATCAGCGTCCGGCATCACAATCATGTGGTTCTTGGCCCCACCCATGGCCTGACAGCGTTTGCCGTGGGCGGTGGCGGTGGCATAGACATACTGGGCGATGGGAGTGGAGCCGACAAAGCTCACCGCCTTGACCCGCGGATCGGTCAGCAGCGTATCGACAGCTTCCTTGTCGCCATTGACCACATTGAGCACACCGTCAGGCAAACCGGCTTCCTTGAATAGCTCGGCAATCCGCATTGGGCAGGACGGGTCCTTCTCGGACGGTTTCATGACGAAGGTGTTGCCACAGGCAATGGCCATGGGCGCCATCCACAGCGGAATCATGGCGGGGAAATTGAACGGCGAAATGCCAGCACAGACGCCGAGCGGCTTGCGCATGGAATACACATCAATGCCGCTCGCCACATTGTCGGAGAATTCGCCTTTGAGCGCGTGGGGAATACCGCAGGCGAATTCGACCACCTCGATCCCGCGCTGCACCGATCCCTTGGCGTCGGAGAATACCTTGCCGTGCTCCTTCGAGACCAGCTCCGCCAGTTCGTCCATATGCTCATACAGCAGTTCCTTGAACCGGGCGATGATCCGCGACCGGGTCACCACCGAGGTGGCCGACCATTCCGGAAAGGCCGCCTCGGCGACGGCGATGGCTTCTTCCACTTCCGATTTGGAAGCGAGCGCCACCTTCCCGGCCACTTCGCCAACGCTCGGGTTGTAGATGTCGCCGAAGCGGCCACTTTTGCCTTCGACAATCTTGCCGTCAATCATATGATGAACTTCATACGTCATCGCACCAGTCCCTTGTCAGAATTCACCCGGTTCGGGTCCAAGATCAGTTTGAGCTTGTTATATGGCCACAAAAACGCATAGTCATGTCATAATGACTCACAAAAATTCTGCAATTTTGCACAAGACCGATCCGACCGGGGAAATCAATGGCCGATACTGAAACGCCCGTCGTTCTTGTTCACGGAGCCTGGCATGGTGGCTGGTGCTGGGAACCGTTCAAGCCCTATCTGGAAAGTCGCGGACTCAGGCCGTTCGCACCGGACCTGCCCGGTCACGGACAAAACAGGCGACCGCCGGAGGAGGTGACCCTGGCCAGCTATGCTGAGGGTATTGCAAGCGTGCTCGACAATTTGGATGAACCAGCCATACTGGTTGGGCACAGCATGGCAGGCGCAGTCATCTCCGAGGTGGCAGAACGCCGCCCCGACCGGGTTCGTGCCCTATGCTATGTCACCGCCTTTCTGCTGCCTGACGGCGTTCCCATGACCCAACGCATGAAGGAAGATAGCGGCAGCCTGGCCGCCGGCTACGTCCGGCGCAGCCCTGACGGGCTGAGCGTGGAGATGCCCGAGGAAGGTTTGCGCGCCGCCACTTATGACGGCCTGTCGGAGGCGTTGATCGCGCAGTTCGTGCCCAGGCTGCAACCCCAGGCCATTGCGCCAATGACCACGCCGGTGCGCCTGTCACCTGAAAATTTCGGCCGCGTGCCCCGCGCCTACATTGATTGCACGCGCGACAAGGCGATTACCATCGAAATGCAGCGCCGGATGCAGGGGGATCTTCCGTGCGACCCCGTGCTCACGCTGGATTGCGGTCACATGGCCCCATGGATCGAACCGGACGCAGTGGCCGATTTCATCGCCGGGCTGGCTTGACCAATCGAATGTTCAACTGGGACGATATCCGGTTCTTCCTGGAACTTGCCCGCAAAGGCCGGCTGGTGGCGGCGGCGCGCAGGCTCCATGTGGACCACACCACGGTCAGCCGGCGCATCGCCCATCTGGAACAGGCGGTGGACGCGCGGCTCTTTGACAAGTCGCCCCAGGGCTACCAGCTCACCGAGGCGGGGCGGCGGCTGATGGCCTATGCCGAAGCCATGGAGGCACAATCCATTGCCGTCTACCAGGACATCTCTGGCAAGGACGCGCAACTTACCGGCACGGTGCGGCTCGCCACCACCGAAGCGGTGGGCAGTCAGATCATCGCCAAGAATCTGCTGGAGTTTCGCGAGCGCCACCCGGGTATTGAACTGGAACTGATCGCGGAGACCCGACGTCTCAGCCTGTCCAAGCGCGAAGCCGATATCGCCATCACCCTGTCGCGCCCGGACTCCGGCCGCCTGGTGGCCTGGAAGCTTGCCGACTATACGCTCAGGCTCTACGGAGCCCCGACCTATCTCGATTCCCGCCCGCCGATCAGAACACCCGATGACCTTGCCGGCCACGCCTTCATCGGCTACATCGAGGACCTGTTGCAGATGCCGGAACTGCGGTTCTGGGAAACGCTCGTCAAGGAACCGGATCTGGTTTTCCGCAGCACCAATGTCATGGCGCAATACAACGCCTGCGTGGAGGGAGTGGGGCTGGCGTTATTGCACAGCTTCATGGCGGAGGACGACCAACGCATACGTCCCGTGCTCCGGGAAGAGGTGAATGTGGTACGCGAATTATGGCTGGTTGTGCACGAAGACCTGCGCCACGTGGCGCGGGTCAGCGCGGTGTGCCAGTATATCACCGACCTTATGCGCGCCAATCAGCCGCTTTTGATGGGAAACAGGATGGACCGAGGGAAAACCGGATGACCAAAGACACCATCGCACCCTACCCGGCGGCCCGCTTGCGCCGTCTGCGCCAGGCGGCGTGGAGCCGGCGTCTGGTGGCGGAACACACCCTTTCCCCGGCCGATCTGATCTGGCCTGTCTTTGTCAAGGAAGGCTCGGGCGGCCCCGACCCGGTCCCGTCCATGCCAGGCGTCAACCGGCTTGCCCTGAATGACGTGGTGCGCGCAGCTGAGGAAGCCGTGACGCTTGGTATTCCGGTCATTGCCCTGTTTCCCGAGGTTCCGGGGGACAGGAAATCAGATGACGCACGCGAAGCCTACAATCCCGACAATCTGGTGTGCCGGGCGGTGCGGCGCATCAAGGCCGCTGTTCCCGGGGTTGGTATCATGTGCGATGTGGCTCTTGACCCGTTTAACAGCGCCGGTCACGACGGGCTCGTGCGCAACGGCGAAATACTCAACGACGAAACGGTCGAGGTCCTGGTCAAGCAGGCCCTGGTTCAGGCCGAAGCCGGCGCCGACATTCTCGCCCCCTCGGACATGATGGACGGCCGGATCGGTGCAATTCGCCACGCCCTTGAACACGCCGGGCACAAGCATACGATGATCATGTCCTATACGGCAAAGTACGCTTCGGGTTTTTATGGGCCGTTTCGCGACGCCATTGGCTCGGCCGCCAGCCTTGGCAAGAGTGGTAAGCACAGTTACCAGATGAACCCGGCCAATGCCGACGAAGCCCTGCGCGAAGCAGCCCAGGACGTGGCGGAAGGCGCCGACATGCTGATCGTCAAGCCGGGCCTGCCCTATCTCGATGTTCTGTACCGGATCAAGAACAGCTTCGGCCTGCCCACCTTCGCCTATCAGGTCAGCGGCGAGTATGCCATGCTGCAGGCTGCCGCCGCCAATGGATGGCTCGATCTCGACCACGCGGTCATGGAAAGTCTGACGGCGTTCAAGCGCGCCGGTGCCGACGGTATCCTCACCTATTTCGCGCCGATGGCTGCGCGCCTTTTGCGGGAATATTAAGCGAGACTACAGCTCGGGCGGCAGCGCTGCCACTGCTTCGTCCAGTTCATAGAAGCTGGGCTGATGGTGGGTGGGTACGCTCTTGCGCCCGATCTCGATGGAAATCTGCGGCGCATTCCCGTGGAGGTGGGAGACCAGAACGTCCTTGATCACATTGTAAAACCGTGCTTCCTCATCGAGCACCTGACCCAGCCGACCCGAGAGCGGACCGACAATCAGATAGGACAGGAAAATCCCCATAAAGGTGCCGACCAGAGCGCCACCGATCATGGCCCCCAGCACTTCCACCGGCTCGTTGATGCTGCCCATGGTCTTTACGATGCCGAGAACCGCCGCCACAATCCCCAGGGCCGGCAGGCCTTCCGCCATGGTCTGGAGCGCGTGTGCCGGCGCATGTTCTTCTTCGTGATGCTTCTCCAGATCCTTGAGCATCACATCCTCGACCTGGTACGGGTCATCGAAGTTCATCGTCATCATCCGCAGATAGTCGCAGATGAAGGCCACAACATGATGGTCTCCGGAGATCTTCGGAAACTGTTGAAATATTTTTGACTCCTCGGGGCGTTCAATGTGCTGTTCAAGGGCGATCACCCCTTTGGTCTTGACCAGCTTGGTCAGAATGAACAGAAGGCAAAGAAGGTCGCGGTAATCTTCATCCTTCCACTTCGGGCCCTTGATCACCTTGGCGAGTCCGGCCGCGGACTTCTTGATAACGCCGGTGCCGTTCGCCGTGAGATAGGCCCCAACCGCAGATCCCCCGATCATCATCAGCTCGAGTGGCAGGGCCTTCAGTATGGGCGCCATTTTGCCGCCGGCCAGCACATAGCCGCCAAAAACCATGATGATGACAACGACAATGCCTACAAGGGAAAGCATGCGGCGCGATATCCTGTATCTGAGACCTTTATGCCAATCGCAATCCGGCTATCCCGTCTACGCGGCCGGATCCTCCACCTTATAACCAAGACCGGTTAAGCTAAGCTTAATGATGAAATGGCCTATCTCTTTGAAAAATTTGAGAAAGCGGAAGACAGTAGGGTTAAAAATAGGTGCCTGGTCCGCGCACCACTTCACCCCCGAGACCAAGCTTGAAGCGGGCCACCCCGGGCGCGTTTACCGTGTCGATCCCGCCTAGATCGAGGGTGCGAACCCCCTGCGCCCTTAGCGCCAGAATAGCCTCCCACATCAGGCGCCGCTGGGCATCCATCCTGCGCCCTTGGATATCCGCCCAGCCGATCTGATAGGTGGCAGACTGCCCATGTCGCAGAAACAGCGCCGCGGCAATCGCATTCCCACCCTGTCTGGCAACGCCAAACATCACATCCTCAGGCGCCTCTTCCCAATAGGCATGGATAACCCTGGCCGGAAGACCGCGATATCGCCGCGCCGCCGCCTGACGCTCTTCCAAGTCGGTGATCCACAGGAGGTCTCGCTCCCTCGCCCGACGCACCGCCACGCGGAGGCTGGGCTGCTGCTGCGCCTTCCTGAGTCGGTTGCGCCATTTTCCATCGAGATTGGCCATTAGGTTTTCGGGACAAGGGCGTAAATCCACCCAGACGGTGGAGGAACCGGTGAGCACCGACCGCGCGCCCATGGACCGAAACAGCCGGTTCGTCTCGGCGAGCGAACCACCTTCCGGCGTGACGAACAGGAAGTCACCGGATCGCCTGCGGTAGTCATGACGCAGCGCCTTCAGGGCTCTGGTCTGGTCCTCTCCGGTTGCCCCGTCAAACCAGACCGGCCCCCGAATCACGCTGACCAGACGAATCGGCCCAACGATCTTCCGGATGATGATCTGTGCAGCTCCGACCGGCCGCTCCTCCACCGATAAAATGACCCGCCTTGCACCGAGCCCTTGACCCGCGAGGGCCGCACCATAAGACCAGCTTTGCTGCAATGGCAGACGATCCACACCGGCGAGCACCTGATGCCACACCTTGGGGTCCGTCACGTCACAGAGTGTTCCCAATCCCGACTAACTCGTGTATCTACAGCCCATATGCACAGGAAAGCACAAATGGTTTGCGGCGTCGAGGCGCCCCCGCCGCGGCCGACCCTCTGGGCGGTTTGGTACGCGCTTTTACTGGTTGGTCTGCCCGCGGTGGGCTTTCTCGCGCTGCTTGATCTGGTGCTTTACGCCATCTTCCGGTTCGGATTGGACCGGTGCTATGGTTTATGGTGCTGAACGGGGCCTGAGCCCCTGATAATCATAAAGAATGCGGTCCCGGACCGCACGCGAACCGTATCGGGAGACCCCCATGGCTGAACCACAGCCCGAACCGGCTGAGACGCCGGGTTCCGTCACACTCGATGACGTCCGTCGTGCCGCTGCGGCGCTCAAGGGTAGCGTCGTGCGTACACCCTTTACCCAGTCCATCACATTGTCGCGTCTGACCGGCGCGGAAATCTTCATCAAGTTTGAGAATTTGCAGTTTACGGCGTCGTTCAAGGAACGCGGCGCGCTCAACAAACTGCTGTCACTCGCCAACGAGGAACGCGCCGCCGGGGTCATAGCGGCGTCGGCCGGAAATCATGCCCAGGGAGTCGCCTTTCACGCCCAGCGCCTCGGCATACCGGCCACCATTGTGATGCCGTCCAGCACTCCCTTCGTCAAGGTCCGCCAGACCGAGGAGTTCGGCGCGCGGGTGGTGCTTTACGGGGACCGATTCGACGATACCGCAGCCTATGCCCGGGACCTGGCGAACAAGGAAGGCTATACGATCATTCACCCCTTCGACGACCCACAGGTCATCGCCGGCCAAGGCACCATCGCCCTGGAGATGCTCGAAGAGGTGCCCGACCTTGAGGTCCTTGTGGTACCGGTCGGCGGCGGCGGCCTGATCAGTGGCATGGCCACGGCAGCGAAAGCGCTCAATCCAGCGATCAGGATTGTCGGTGTACAGGCTGAACGCTTCCCGTCCCTGCACCGCGCGCTGCACGGACAGGACTATGTGCCGCGCGGCAACTCGCTCGCCGAAGGGATTGCCGTCAAGACCATTGGCACCCTGACCTACAGGATCGCCCGTCGGCTCGTGGACGAAGTGGTCCTGGTCAACGAGGATTCGCTGGAGCGAGCAGTCAGCCTGTTCCTCAACATCGAGAAGACCGTCGCGGAGGGGGCCGGAGCTGCGGGACTCGCTGCCGTCATCTCTCATCCCGAGTCGTTCGCCGGACAGAAGGTCGGGCTCGTCCTTTCGGGCGGCAACATCGATAGCCGGCTGCTGGCGTCACTCTTGATGCGCGCCCTGGTCCGGGATGGGCGGATCACCCGCCTGCGGGTCGAACTATCGGATGTTCCGGGCGCCCTTGGACGGGTGTCCACCATTATCGGCGCGCTGGGCGGCAACATCATCGATGTCAGCCACCATCGGCTGTTTTCCCAGTTGCCGGCGAAGGAAACCTATTCGGATATCACCGTTGAGACCCGGGATCGGCTGCATCTCGACGAAATCATCAAGGCGATCGAGGATGCGGGTTTTGTGGTCCATGTCCGCAATCAGGACACCCACACCAGTTGAGCCGCTCAGCCTACTCAACCCTAATTTAACCAAATTCCCTGACCATGGCTGCGACCGAAGCAGTGACGTGGGACATGGCCAAGAACGACGAAGAACGCCCCATTCTGATCAAGCGGGTGAAGAAAGTGAGTGGCGGGCACCATGGCGGAGCCTGGAAGGTGGCCTATGCCGATTTTACCACCGCCATGATGGCCTTCTTCATGCTGCTGTGGCTCCTGAACGTCACCACGGAAGAGCAGCGCGAGGGCCTCGCCGATTACTTCGCCCCCACCAGTGCCAGCGTCAGCGGTTCCTCCGGGTCGGGCGGTGTGCTTGGCGGCACATCGTTATCCAAGGAGGGCTCGATGGCGAGCGGCGCGGTGGTGATGACCATGCCCAAGCCGACGGAAACGCCCGATGGCTCGGCCACCGGCAAGGACGACGAATCGTCCAGCAGTGATCCCGATACCAGTTGGCAGCAAGCCCTGGAGGAGCGCGAGAATATGGCGTTCGCGGACCTCGAGGAGGAACTTCGCCAAAGTCTTCAGGAAATGCCCGACCTGGCCGAGCTTGCGGAACATCTCGTGGTGGACGTGACCGAGGACGGGATGCGCATTCAGTTGATCGACAAGGATCACCGGTCGATGTTCAAACCAGGCACCGATATTCTTTATGGCTATGCCCAGAAGATGCTGCAGGAAATCGCAGTGCGGATCGAAAAGATGCCCAACCGCATCGAGATTATTGGACATACCGACGCCAAGGCATTTTCCGGGAAACAGGGTTATTCCAACTGGGAACTGAGTGCTGACCGCGCCAATGCGGCGCGCCGTGTGCTCAGCCGGGCCGGAATCAGCAGCGACCGTTTTTCTTCGGTCCGCGGCAAGGCCGCGACTGAACCATTGCTGCCAGATTCACCTCGTCGGGCGGAAAATCGGCGCATCACCATTCTTTTGCTGCGCGAAGCGCCGGTGGTCCCACCAAAGCTTTAAGGGCATCACTCGCCCACAAATTTGCCAAGCAGATAATGGAAGTGCCGGATACGGCTTTCCTGGTAGCTGGCCAATTGAACGCGGCCGCTCTCGGACGCCCTCAGGCCGCGCTGGACATAGGGCAGATTGCCCATATCCTGTTCAAACACGGCGCCAAGCGCCCCCAGTTCGGGTGCATTGGTCCACGGCTCATCCTCACCCAACCAATGCACCGGGACCGGAGCCGGGCGCTCCTGATCCTTGGGAAAGCGCATCAGGATCATGACTTCCATCAGACAGGAATTGGGATCATTGCCGTTGGGGCGCCAGCGATAGATGATATTGGGATTGAACCCGCCCCAGGGTGCGAAGTTGGGAAAGACATTGTACACAATGGCATCAAGCACCTCGCAGTCGGTGATGTCCGAATAATCCTCACCGGCCATTTGGCCAAATACCCTGCGGTTGATGTCGCCCATAAACGCCCGCGCGGTCTTGCCTTCCGGCACCTCTAGTGCTTCTGTCCCGCCATCCATACGCCCCGAGGTCTCCACGATCGCGTCCACCACCTCCTGGTCGGTGGCCTTCTCGACATAAGGGCTTGGCACGGCCATGGCATGAATCGCGCGGTTGACCATGCCGTCGGGGTCGAACACATCGTATTGGGAGTTGATATCGCCAGTGTAGACCAGGATCTGGGGGTGCGTGTCCTGGGAATGGAAGGCTTCCATGAAAGCTTCGGCGGTGGCCTTCCAGTTGGCAGGAACCACTTTTGCCACATGGACCGCCTTGTAGGCGTTCGCCAGGTCCCAACGCTCGAAATGACGCGGCAACGGCTTGAGGTACTCTTCAAGCGGCATGCAGTCCGGGTCCATGTTGATGAACACGAAGCCGCCCCAGGTCCCCACCTTGACCTCAGGCAGGCAAAACTTGTCGGGGGCCACATGGGGAAAATCCCACGTCGTGGGCAGGCGCGTCATCCGGCCTTCGAGATCCCACGTGAATCCATGGAACGGACAACGGAACTCATTCACCGAACCGTCTTCGCTACGCAACTGGCGCCCCCGGTGCAGGCACGAATTGTGATAGGCCCGAATGGCTCCGGTTCCTGTGCGCACCACCAATATGGACTTGTCGGCGATATCGTACACGATGTGGTCGCCCGGTTCGGGAATTTCTTCCTCGCGGCAGGCCATCTGCCAGACTTTAGTCCACATCCGTTCTACCTCAAGGCGGTGGAACGCCTCCGAGGTATACCGCTCGGCCGGAATAGGGTCGTTGCCCAGATCGAAGTTTATGGTCTCCCGTAGAAAATCGGGCACCGGCCGAGTCTCCTGATCAAGAAGGTCCTGGATGGTCGGTTCTTCCGGGGGCAGCTGATCGGTTTCCCGTCTCGTCGCTTGTCTGGTGGTCATGGCTCAAACTCCGGCAATTCACGCAGAATTGTCAGACCGCGACGCTCGTGAATCAACCTGCTGAAAGGGATAGAAAGGCGACAGGCGGCTCGACACGAAGGCCGCGGCAGCCAAACGCCGCTGCGTCCTTTACGAACCCTGGCCCCGTCGCTCCCGCTCGCGGTGGCCCGGACGAAAACCCGGACAGCCGGATGACCGTTAGGCGGTTTCGAGATTCTGGTATCTTGCAACCATTTTCCTGGCTTCTTCCAGATCCTCCATCCACGGGAAGAAGTTGTTGGGTGAAGAGAAGTTGCCAAAAAATGCCTCGTCGGCAAATCTGCGGTTGCGGGCGGCTTCCATCAGAACAGTCTGGCCGGCCTCGGTCAGAGGTTCCAACAGGATGTTGTTGAAGGTATAGGCCGCCCGGCCGTGGTAATCCCAGAACCCGGCGTTGACTTCCTCCATCCAGTCCTCGTCGAACGGTCCCTCGCCCCGGGCAATGACCGCGTCCGCGGTGTACTTGGCGTTGCGGCTGGCGCAGTTGCCACCTTGCCCGCCAATGGGGTCGAAGGTCACTGCAGTGTCACCCAACGGCATCACCAGTGCTCCCGACGGCAACCGGCCATAGGCTTTGCGCACAGTTGGGGGAAACGCGCCCTTCAGCCAGCAAAACGGGTCATCAGCCACCGGACGCATGTCCTTGACAACATCCACTTCCCAGGGCGCCACGTCGGCAATCACCTGTTTGGCCACAGCAACCACCTCGTCCGCATTCTGGCAATCGCGAAACTTGTCCAGCGGGCTGCCGGGCTTGGCCTCGAACAGGAAGCACCAGGTCGGTCCGGCGGTCTTGTGGGTATAGGGCACCCAGAAATATTCCCCGGAGTCGCCGAAGAAGTTGAATTTCACCGGGGTGAAGTCGACCCGGTCCCCCCATCCCTTGACACCCTCGACGATTCCCATGGTCAGGTAACGCTGCGGCGCGGCATAGACGCTGCGTTCCTCGTCACGCGGAATCAGCCGGCCAAGGTCGGCTTTGCCAGCCGCAAGAACGGTGAGGTCCGAGGCAGACGCAATTTCGTCCAGGCGTTCCGGCGTGACCGCCTCGATCACCAACTTGCCGCCCTTCGCCTCCATATCCTGGAGCCAGCGATGGACGCGCAGGCGCTGGTCAATGGCGCCCCCGGTTCTCTTGAACCGGCCCGCCACCTCAAGATGCGCCTCGCCGCGCAGCTCCGGCTTGAAGTCGAGCAGGACACCATCGCCGCCGAACATCTCGTCCGACCAGTAATCCATACCCAGCTCCCGCTCGATATCGATCACTTCTCCATACAGAAAGGCGGTACCTGTCGGCGGGCAGTGGTTCAACCACTGTTCCGCCGTACGGTCGGAATAGACCGTAACGTCATAGCCCTTGTCCATCAGCGCATAGGCGAAAATCATGCCAGCCTGACCGGCACCAATCACAGATACTTTGGCCATTAATCTCTCCTGTTAGCCCTTTCCGGTTCGTTTCTTGTGGCGCGTGGCGACCATCACGCCGCGATCAGACGTTCGGCTTCCTCGGGCTCGAACCACCAGGGGTCATATGTGGTCGGGTCGGTGAACCCATTGACGATGCGATGCGCCAGTTGCGGATTGTTTGCCGCCGCCTGCAACAGCTCCATGACATGGGGCTTCGGTGGCACCAACATGCTGTTGGTCCAGCGCACCACGGTCTCGGCGTACGCCCAGTAGGCGTCGAAGGTTTCCTGCATCCACTGGCGATCGAACGCGTCGGTTCCCCGCTCGAGGATCCGTTTCAGAAACAGGTTGGCGCACTTGCTGGCATTGTTCGAGCCCTGCCCGGTGATCGGATCGTTGAGCAGAATCGCGTCCGCCATACCCATGGCGATTCCGCCCGAGGGCAGTTCGAGAACCGGCTTCCTGACAGTGGGCGGGAACCTCCCGGCCAGAATGCCGTTATCGTCAGTCAGTTCACAATCCCGTGCCCGCTCGGCTTCCCAGGGGAACCAGGTCTCCAGGATTTCTTTCGAGCGTTCCAGATGCTGTTCCGGCGAGGTGACATCCTTCCAGCAGTCCATGGGGCCACCGGGCACCCCCTCGAACACCATGATTTCACACGGACCAGTGGTGGTCAGCGCAGGAAACACGAAGTATTCGCCAACGCCCGGCGCCACGTTGAAACAGACCGCCGTGTACGCGTCGCGCGGTACCAGATTGTTGACGTAGGTCAGACCCAGCGCCCTCATCGGCCGATCGAACCGGGAGCGTTCATCGTCGCGCTTGAACAGCTTGCCAATCTCCCCCTTGCCCGACGCGACCAGCACCAGATCATTGGTCCTGGCGAGCTTTTCCAGGGTCGCGATACTGGCCTCCTCGAAGACCAGTGTTCCGCCCTGTTCCTCGAACGCCTTCATCCAGCCCGGCATCTTGACCCGCTGGTCGACCGACTGGGCATAACCGTCCAGACGGGCGGCCCATTCGAAGACCTTGGTCCCTTCGGGGCCCGCCATCGTGAAGGAAATGCCGTCGATGTTGGGGCACTCCTCCTCCCAGAAATTGATGCCGAGATCGCGCTCGTACTGCAGCGCCATGTCAAACATGCACTGGCTGGAGAGGATACGACCCTTTTCAATTTCCTCGGGCCGACGGTTGGAATAGACGGTGACTTCGTAGCCTTTCTGAACGAGGCCGATACCAAGCTGCAGGCCGGACTGCCCGGCACCGATGATCGCAATCTTTCGCATGAACCCGTTCCCTTCCAAATAACTCGTGGCGGCGTCGGCATTTCGCGCCGGTTATTTTCCGCCAGTATCCGAAAGGGATTGTTCCTGCATCAGCCAGATCAGGCTATGCAGGGACTGCAGGACATATCCGATAAGTGACTTTTACGACGACGCAATCAAACCAGAAGGCGGCGCCTGAGCGTTTCCGAGGGCGATTCACCGAACTCTTTCTTGTATTCCACGGCGAAGCGGCCAAGCTGGCCAAACCCCCAACGCATGGCAATATCCGTGACGGTTTCGTTGTCGCCGGCGCGCTCCAGGTCCTGGCGCACCCGCTTGAGACGGACGTCACGCAGATACTTCATCGGCGAGGTGCCACGAAAACGCTTGAAACCGGCGAACAGCGTGCGCGCGCTCACGCCGGCCACCTCGGTCAGGTCCTCGATGGTGATCGGGTCCTGGGCGTGGGCGTGAATATATTCCTCGACCCGCTTGACATGTCGCGGCGCCGCCGTTGACAGGCCATGCTTGAGCGCTTCGGTGTAGTTGTGCGGCTGACTGTACAGAAGCGAACAGATAAGGGTCTGCTCGAACTGCTTCACCGCCAGCGGCGAACTCAGCACATTTTCCGAGAGTTCCAGTTCTGCCGCCAAGAAGCGCACAGCCCGCCACCAACTGCCCGCGGGACCCGTCTCGCAACTCATCGCCAGGTCGAACACGATCGGTTCTGGCAAATGCTGGCCCAGAAGCGCACTCAACTGGCGTTCCACGGCATCGCGCTCCAGTCGGACGATCAGTTCCGCTGCATCCTCCGTCCAGTGCATGTCGGTATACTCGGTTGGCGACAATACCGAGGCATGAGCGGGGCCAATCTCCGCCGTCCGGCTGCCGCACCGGACCATCGTCCCACCTTTCAACTGGACCTGAACCAGAAAGAAGTGCCCCAGTTCACCCGGCACAATGTTCACCGGCGCGCCATATTGCAGGTAGTTGAGCGACACACCGGCCGCCGGCGCATGATTCATGCGCACGTCTGCACTCTTGCGGGGAATACTGACCTCCAGACGGTGCGGACAAAAGATCGACCCCACAAACTCGCGCGCTTCATCCAGATCCGACGAACGAAAGGCACTGTAGCGACCAAGGGGCATTGCCCCCGGTTTCAGTTCCTCATAGGGATTCTCAGGCCACCACATGAATCTTCTCCCGATAGGCGCGGAGAGGCTGAAAGCTCCACCACCACCGCAGCATTTTATTTTTTATTTTATGCTTCAAATATATTAAGCCGAGACGGCTTTCGCCGTCAACCCGCGCACCCTAGGGTCAAGGGTCCATATTTTCACACAAATTGCAAGCCGCGCCATGTCTTTTCATCCATCCCCGGCTTTACGGCGGATCATGAATAATCGTTGCATTTCTTGCATATCCTCCGCGGCGGCGACTCGGCATTGTTGTGTAGGAGACTGGGAGCAAAAGGTCACCTGACCATGACGATCACCATCGCCCGATCCGTAAGATCACACCCGGAATCTCGCGTCGACCGGGAGTTCGCAAACGAAGCGCGGCGAAGCGCGCCGCGAACCGCCCCTCTGCCGGTGGTGCGCAATCTGGCGGCAGCGCCCGCCTGGAGCCGGGGCGCCGTGGTGATGATTGGCAATTTTGACGGCTTCCACCTCGGGCACCGCGCCCTATTGAACAAAGCGCGCACCGTGGCCCGGGGACGGCCGGTAGCGATTCTGACACCGGACCCCCATCCTACCTGCTTCTTCGCTCCTGAATCGGCGCCATTCCAGCTCTCCCCGGGCCGAATGAAACTACGCCTGTTCGAAGAAGCAGGCGTTGACTTCGTGTTCCTGCCGCGTTTTGACCGGCGGTTCGCCGTGACGACCGCGCATCAGTTCGTCAACGACGTTTTGATCAGGGC